>JBDTCD010000035.1:0-3296 GCA_039923755.1 Terrimesophilobacter sp.
GCCAGGCGATTGCCCGCGAATTCGGTGCATCGGACATTGTCGAGGAACGAGGCGATGCCGGTGTCGCTCGCGTGAAAGAGCTCTTTGACGGCGTCGGAGCAGACTGCGTCCTGGAATGCGTCGGCACGAAGGAATCGATGGACCAGGCCATCCGCTCGACACGACCGGGCGGAATGGTCGGCTATGTCGGAGTGCCGGTCGGCGGTGCGGAGTTGCCGATTGGCACGCTCTTCAGTAATAATATCGGGGTTCGAGGCGGCGTCGCGCCTGTGCGCGGCTACGTCGAAGAGTTGCTTCCCGAGGTGTTATCTGGCGCCATCGCCCCCGGTCGCGTATTCGATCTCGAACTGCCGCTGTCGGACGTGGCGGACGCATACACCGCCATGGATGAACGGCGTGCCACGAAAGTATTGCTGCGCCCCTGAGAGGCGACCCAGCTTTCACACTAACCGCGTCATGCCTAATGCATTTCGCCGTGGTCTGGCGTAAAGTCAGGACTAATCGAAGCCGATCGTGCTTCCGAGGGAGGGAGTGCCTTATGGCAGACAAATCGCCCAAGAAGAGCAGCAACAAGACTGCGGCAGCCAAGTCTCTGAAGGAGAAGCGCGCCGACAAGAAGGCGAAGGCATCCACCAAGAGCAATAGCGCGTAGCTACCACTACGCAGCCGCGACTTGTCTCGCGCATTCGGGGAGCCGGGCCCACGGGCCCGGCTCCCTTGCGCTGTCCGGACTTTGTGCCGCGCTCAAGTCTTTTCAGGATGCGCGACCAATTCACCCCTTCGCGACGGTGACCGCCACCGGTGTGGGGTTTGCGAACAGGTCGAGCACAGGGCAGTGGGCGTCGACGACGTCACGCAACTCCTGATAGCGATCCTCGGATTCTGGTCCGGTGATGGTGATGGAGAGGCGCACGGCGCCGAAGCCGGCACGCACGGTCTCGTCGATACCGAAGAGGCGTCGCGCATCCAAGTCCCCCTCTGCCACAACATCCACATCATCGACGCGGATGCCGAGCGCGTTCGCATACAACCGGTAGACGACCACCTGGCACGAGATGAGCGCTGCGAGCGCGAACTCGACGGGGCTGGGGGCGACGTCATCTCCGGCTAGGGCAGAAGGTTCATCGACGAAGAACTCGTGCCGACCGGAGGTAATCCGTGTGGCAACGGGGCCTTCGCCACTCCCCCGCACCCGGTAGGTCAGCTGGGCGGAGGATGAGTCGGCGGCAATGCGCTCGGCCCAATCGGTGCCCGCCTGAGTGAGGCGGGCGGCACGCTCGGAAGCAGCCACGGTGGGGGCAGAAGCGGACGGTGCAGAAACGGAATCAATGATTGTCATGGTGGGACGGTAACCGGAACTCGGCTGCCGCATCCGTTCATGACGTCACGCAACGAAACGCCACGTAATGTTGTGGCAGCGCAACGGACATTGTTGATGTCGGATGCTCCGTCTACAGTGGACTCCTCCCCACTCTGCCACCTTTCACCGCCACCGGAAAGTTTCCTTTGACTGAGCTCAGTTCGGCCACAACGAGCGACGACAGCACCGATGCGAGTGCTGAAACGAGCACCGTCACGAGTGCGCGCAATCGCCTGGTGATCGGGCTCATGCTCGTGTCGGCGTTCGTCGTCATTTTGAACGAAACGATCATGGGCGTCGCAATCCCGGTGCTCATGCGGGACCTCCGAGTGGATGCGAGCGCCGCGCAATGGCTGAGCACGGCGTTCATGCTCACGATGGCGATCGTCATCCCCATCACCGGATGGCTGATACAGCGGTTCAATACCCGGCCGGTGTTCATCACCGCCATGGTCTTGTTCAGCACGGGGACGCTTCTCGCCGCCATCGCCCCAGGTTTCGTCCTGCTTGTCGCCGCTCGAGTCGTCCAAGCGAGTGGAACAGCAATCATGATGCCGCTCCTCTTCACCACGGTCCTCACCTTGGTGCCACCTGCGACCCGGGGCCGCACGATGGGGAATATTTCCATCGTCATCTCGGTCGCCCCTGCAATCGGACCCACCATTTCAGGACTCATCCTGAGCGTCCTGGACTGGCGATGGATGTTCATCCTTGTCCTACCGATAGCTGTCGCTGCCCTGGTGCTGGGAGTTGCCCGCATCCCCAACGTCACCGAGCCGAAACCCACCCACTTCGACGTGTTTTCGGTGATCCTCTCCGCCTTCGGTTTCGGTGGGCTGGTCTACGGGCTCAGCAATCTCGGAGCCGTCGTGAGCGGAGGCAACCCGCTCAACGGGTGGTTGCCGCTCGGCGTCGGGATCATGGCGATCATCGCGTTCATCTTCCGGCAGTTGGCACTTCAGAGACATGACGATGCCCTCCTGGATTTGCGTACGTTCCGCTCCCGACAGTTCACCCTCGCGATCACGCTCATTGCCGTCAGCATGCTCGCCCTGTTCGGCACCATCATCCTGCTCCCGATCTACTTACAAAACGTGCTGGGGCTCGACACGCTCGGTACGGGGCTGTTGCTTCTCCCCGGCGGTTTGATCATGGGGTTGCTCGCGCCGTTTGTCGGGAGGATCTATGACCGGATCGGGCCCACTGCTCTCGTTGTGACCGGTTCCGTCATCGTTAGCGTGGTCTTTTGGGTCATGGCCACGTTCACTGAGAACACCACAGTCTGGTGGGTTCTTGCCGCGCATATGAGCCTGTCCTTCGCACTCGCGCTGATGTTCACCCCACTCTTCACTTCTGGGCTCGCCTCTCTCACTCCTAACCTGTATTCCCACGGCAGCGCCATCGTCGGCACTGTGCAGCAAGTGGCGGGCGCGGCTGGCACGGCACTGTTCGTGACGATCATGTCAGCGCGCGCGGCTGGGCTGCTGAGTGATGGTGGCAACGCGGTTACCGCCATGGCTGGCGGCATCCAGCTCGCATTCCTGGCGGGCGCCATCATTTCGGTTTTCGCCATACCGATTGCCGTGTTCATTCGCCGCCCCGCAGATTCCGAAGTTCATGCGGCATCCCACTGACGGTGCCACCGTCGCAGGACTAGGATTCGAGCACTGCACCAGCATCATCGAGTCAAAGGAACATCATGATTCCCGAAATCAACTACTGGGCTGTCATCCTCGCCACGCTTTCGAGCATGGTGGTCGGATCGATCTGGTACACGCCCAGAGTGTTCGGCAACTATTGGATGAGGACATCCGGAGTCACTCCGTCGGGCAAAGCGAGCGACGCATTCGGGCCGATCCTGACAACGGTGCTCGTCAGCTTCGTCACCGCCTGGGTTCTCGCTGGCGTTGCCTTTATCGCCTGGAAGTTCTATGGC
>JBDTCD010000036.1:0-6166 GCA_039923755.1 Terrimesophilobacter sp.
TTGGGGCAAACGATGTGAGCCGCAACAAGTGTTCCAATGCACTCGATTCAAGCGCCAATACGCTGGCAAATTGTTCACCAGGTTCGACGACGCTCCTCCCACGCAGACATTTGCGAGCGCTGCAGTATACGAGCAGCGCTCGCAAAGCTGTCAAACCCGCAGTGTGAGTATGGTCCAGGTTTCACCTTTGTCGTCAGAGAAGGCAATTCCACGATCATCCGCCACGTAAATACGCTTCCCGTTGACGGCGAGGGCCTGTGGTGTGCTGGTCACGGCACCGCGGGTCGTCCATAATCCTCCGGCATCACGGGTCCACACATTGCCATGAACGTCCACGCCGGCGAGAGTTCCCGCCTGATCTGCAGCCACGAGGTAGAGGTCAGGCGCAGTCGAATCGACAACGAAGCTTGTACCGTTGTCCTCGCTGACTGCCAGGCCATCCGGAGTGGTGGCGTAAAGCTGCCGGCCGACCGCGAGGATATCGCGGGCATTAATCTCGGCACCCTCACTCCAGGTTGTCCCACCGTCCATACTCCGTAGGATGCGCTGCTTGCCGGTGTCGATCCCGAACACTCGTGTATCGGTTCCTTCCCCGGCTGACGCGGTGAGCGCGTGGAAGTCAGTCACACCGGTGAGGGACACGTTAATCCAGGTCTTTCCAAGATCAGTGCTGGTGATGAGGCCAAGGTTTGGCGTACCAAACGTGCCGGCCGTTTTGGGCCCGGGGTGACCGGAAGCGAAGGTAGTTTTGCCAGCCGTGGCGAAACCCATGAGATCGAAATCGAAGTCACCGATTGGCCCAGCAACAAGCGCATCGCCGTCTTGACCAATCGCGAGCCGGTAAAGGCCGTCGTGGGCGGCGATAAGCAGCACGCCGTCGAGGTGACCCGCTTCAATTTTGTGGATGTGCTCAAAGGCCGTTGTCGACGACGGCCTTGTTCCCGGCGCATCGGTAGCCGAGCAACCCGAGAGGAACAACGTCGCGGTGAGAATGGCTGTGAGCCCCGAACCACATGCAACCGTAATCATTCCGGTCTTCCTCTGCCCGGGTTTCACGTGGTGTTGTCTGCCAGATACTGTGCCCTGAAGTGGTTCGCCCTTCCGCGAAGCCGTAGATGAGGTCTTGGGTGTTTTCATGATGAAGCTCATTTCTAAGATTTTGGCCACAAGTGGGCCAGCACGATTGTGGATAGATTGGTGATTCGGATGCGCAGGTTGACGGCGGGAATGCACTTTCACAGCACAACTTCCGGTCTTAGACCGGCTAACTATGAGCGCCACCGCCACGGTTAGAGGTGGATCGAATCACGTCCTACTGATCGAAAGAAAAAGGAGAGATGGGGGCATAAGTGGGGGGAACACGCCCGCGCGCTGAGCAAGATATTGCGGCACACGGCTTAACGGGCGCCACACCGCTGTCGCGCGGGCCGCTCCGAATAGAACCAGAAGCGCGAGCAATGCGACGGCGCACATCGACGCGGTCGCGTCATGATCCTGACCGCACGGGCCCTGGCAGGCTTTTTCGCCGCCCTGTACCACCGCCCCCGGCATCGGCTGCGGCTCGTGGTGCCCGGCTAACGCGGCAACAGTGGTTGGGCTGGCATTCCGAGTGTGCTCGGCGGGGAGCAAATGCATCGCCGTGAGGCAGAGCATTAAGCCTGCGATGGCGATTAAAGCAACGAAGAGGTTGCGCACAGCGCGGAATGCTTGGTGCAAGCCCTTCGTGCCCATGTGTTGTGACCCCTTCCTGTGAAATTATGCCAGAGTCCCGCTCGGCGTCCTTCAGCCTGCGAGCCCGAGTTTCTGCCTTAGGTTGCTTAGGCTGCATCGAGATCTACGGTAACGGCGGCACCGAACTAGCATTGATTGAGGCGAAAGGGAGCTTTCTCATGATGTTCGGATATGGATACGGAATCGGGTGGTTGTGGCTCTGGGGAATGCTGGCCGTTATCGGCATTCTGGTTCTAATTTTCGTCATCGTGCGGGTGACCGCGGGCGGTATCAAGCACAATGACACGCACGTGACTTCCCTTCCTGACGCGGTGGGGAGGAGCACTCCACGTCAGATTCTGGAGGAGCGCTACGCCAAAGGAGAGTTGACGACCGAAGAGTATCGGGAACGACTTTCGGTACTCGGTGAGTCAACGTCCGGTGAGGATGGCTGATGCAGCCCATAAGCCGTCGGAGTGCTTTGGTGCTGGGCGGTGTTGGTGCGGCTGGCGTACTTACCGGCGCAGCTGGTCTCATCTCCGGGTGGACGCCGGGACTAGCCCCCGCGACTAGAGGAGAATTCTTCGAGCCGAAAGCTCTCCGCAGTGCGGATGGAACTTTGAAACTGCGGCTCATTGCCGCGGCGGGTTCAGTTCGTATAGGGGGCCAGAATTCCGCAGTTCTGTCCTACAACGGCGGGGTCCCCGGCCCGACCCTCTTTCTACGTCCCGGGGATCTGCTGCGGGTCACCCTAGACAACCAGTTGAGCGACACTACCAACTTGCATGTCCACGGATTGCACGTGTCGCCAGAGGGTAACAGCGATAACGTACTTTTGTCGATTGAACCAGGCGCAACTTTTGACTACGAATACCAACTTCCGCAGAATCATCCGCGCGGCGTGTATTGGTATCACCCACACCACCATGGAACCGTGGCAGAGCAGGTATTCGGTGGTCTATACGGTGCCATCATCGTGGAGGACACCGACGCAACACCGGTAGCTCGGGAGCGGGTTCTCGTCATTTCCGACATCACGGTGGATGCGGGCGGTAAGGTTCCCGGTGCGTCCCCGATGGATCGGATGATGGGTCGCGAGGGAACCATGGTGCTAGTCAACGGGCAACTCGACCCGCACATGACATCCGAAGGCTCAGCGCGGGAGCGGTGGCGTGTGGTCAATGCGTGCGCTTCCCGGTACCTGAAGCTTCGCCTCGATGGGCAAAAGGTGCAGCTGCTCGGTATCGACTCAGGTCGTTTTGCGCAACCACAGGATGTGGAAGAAGTAGTACTCGCTCCGGGGAATCGGGCGGATCTTCTCGTCACGATGGTGGCCGGCCGGTCGGTTCTACGCACACTGACGGTCGATCGAGGCGGCATGGGGATGATGGGAGGCAGCGCCGCCTCTTCGGGTGCTGACCTTCTGACACTCGACGTCGCGAGCCCAGCCACAACGAGCACGCCTCTTCCAGTACCGGAGCAGGTCGCACCGCGAGATCTACGAAACGAGCCGGTCGCCGGTCGCCGAGAACTAACCTTCGCCATGGGCATGGGAATGGGCGCCGGAATGATGAGCTTCACGATCGACGGGAAAGCCTTCGACCACACCAGAGTAGACACGGTTGTACAAGCTGGTGCGATTGAGGAATGGACACTGACCAACACCACGCCGATGGACCATCCGGTCCACTTGCATGTGTGGCCCATGCAAATCGTTGGACCTTCAAGAAACGGTCCTCCCGAGTGGCAGGACGTGGTCAACGTGCCCGCCTTCAGCAGCGTGACGGTGCGTATCCCGTTCGAAGGTTTCACTGGCAAAACTGTCTACCACTGCCACATCCTCGACCACGAAGATGCGGGAATGATGGGTATCATCGAAGTTCGGTGAGCCTTTCAAAACTGCCATCAATCTAGTGTCGGGAGGTTGATTGATACCCCTAAGGGGTATATGTTGACAGCATGAACGACGAGCACATGCACAACACCACCCAGCCCCATGCGGGTCACGCCGACCACGTTGGACAGTTTCGGCGACTGTTTTGGATCATGCTGGTCATCTCGGTTCCCGTCGTCGGGTTCAGTCATGCGTTCGCGATGCTCCTCGGGTACTCGCTCCCCAACGTTCTCTTGGTGACGTGGATTCCCCCGGTCCTCGGAACAGTGATGTACGTGTGGGGTGGCA
This sequence comes from Terrimesophilobacter sp., assembly GCA_039923755.1. Lineage (GTDB taxonomy): Bacteria > Actinomycetota > Actinomycetes > Actinomycetales > Microbacteriaceae > Terrimesophilobacter. Next base: position 3,893 of record JBDTCD010000036.1, read on the forward strand.
AGCCGTTCCTCACCGGTGCCGTCTCCGAGATCCGGGCCCGAAAACCCGGAATGATGCTCCTCATTTCCCTCGCCATAACGGTCGCATTTCTCGCTTCGTGGGCTTCGAGCCTCGGATTCTTGACCGCCGATCTGGAGTTTTGGTGGGAGCTCGCCCTCCTGATTGTCATCATGCTGCTGGGGCATTGGATCGAAATGCGGTCCCTCGCCCAAACGTCCACCGCCCTTGAGTCCCTTGCCGCCCTCCTACCGGACGAGGCTGAACGCGTCGACGGAGGTACCATTCACGTCGTTGCGCCAGCAGATCTTCGCGTGGGCGACCTCGTCATCGTCCGGCCTGGCGGGCGGGTTCCCGCCGATGGCACCGTCACTGATGGCACCGCAGACGTGGATGAGTCGATGATCACCGGCGAGTCCCGCCCGGTCAGTCGCGGACCAGGGGCGCCTGTTGTCGCGGGGACCGTCGCCACCGACACGGCCATTCGAGTTGAAGTGACTGCTGTTGGCGCAGACACGGCCCTCGCTGGCATCCAAAAGCTGGTCTCCGAAGCACAGAATTCATCCTCACCCGCGCAGCGCCTTGCGGACAAGGCCGCCGGATGGTTGTTTTGGTTCGCGCTGGGTGCCGCAGTTATCACCGCGATCGTTTGGTCCTTGCTTGGAAATCCGAACGATGCGATAGCACGAACGATCACGGTGCTTGTCATCGCCTGCCCTCACGCCCTCGGTCTGGCAATCCCCCTGGTCGTCGCCATTTCGACCGAACGCGCTGCAAAGGCCGGTGTGCTCATAAAGGACCGGCTCGCACTGGAGAGCATGCGCACCATCGACACTGTCCTCTTCGATAAGACTGGCACGTTGACCAAGGGCGAACCCATCGTCTCGCACGTCGCCGTCGTCGACGGTACCAGCGAAGAAGATGTGTTCTCGTGGGCGGCTGCCGCGGAGGGCGACAGTGAACACCCCTTGGCAAAAGCAATTATTCGAGCTGCCCGTGACCGTCAAGCTCCGCCATTACCGGCGTCTGGTTTTCAGGCATCCGCCGGTGTTGGTGTTACGGCAACCGTCAACGGGCGTGAAATCTCCGTGGGCGGTCCGTTCTTGCTCGCTAGCCACAATGCGCCAGCCATGAGCGAAACCGGCGCATGGGCCAAAGATGGGGCCACCATTCTTCACGTCCTCGTTGATGGCATTGTCGTGGGCGCCCTTGGGCTCACTGACGAGGTCCGTGAAGAATCCCACCAAGCAGTGGGCGCACTCCACGCGCTCGGAATTCACGTGGTCATGATTACCGGTGATGCGGAAGCCGTGGCACAGTCCGTCGCATCCGAGCTTGGTATTGACCAAGTATTCGCCGGCGTGAAGCCAGAAGACAAAGCAGCGAAAGTGGCGGAGTTGCAACACGAGGGTCGCAAAGTTGCCATGGTCGGTGATGGGGTTAACGACGCCCCCGCGCTTGCCACGGCGGACGCGGGTATCGCTATCGGGGCTGGCACGGATGTCGCGATTGCCTCGGCTGGGGTGATCCTCGCGAGCGACGATCCCCGCTCCGTTTTGTCAGTGATCGAACTCTCCAAGAAGAGTTACCGGAAGATGACGCAGAACCTGTGGTGGGCGGCTGGCTACAACCTCGTGGCAGTTCCACTGGCGGCTGGGGTGCTCGCCCCCATCGGGTTCATTCTCCCCATGGAAGTCGGCGCCCTACTCATGTCCGCATCCACGGTCGTCGTCGCCATGAACGCACAACTTCTCAGACGCCTTGACCTTCGCCCTCAACCAGACTTCGCGCAATGAGGCTCAAGTTTGACCAGTCAAGTATTGTGAGGATTTTGCTCGTGGCATCGTGCCCACGGAACATCGGGCACCTTTCATCCTGGTTAACGTGAATCCCACGATTAAAAAGACATGGGTGCAGCGAAGGAGTTTAGTAAGGCGGAGATTGGCCGGTCATCGCACGAATTCGGATATGCGCTAAGTGCTGAAATGGATAACCTTCACTGTGCACTCACCTGTAATAATTTGCGTATGAATGCAGATACGCAGATATCGAAAAGTGGGCCGGTTGATCCCCATCTAGAGCTTGCAGTGGAGATCTTCAGCATGCTTGCCGACCCCACGAGGGTGCGCATCGTTCTCGCCCTCAACGATGGCGAACTCTCCGTCAATCAGCTCGCCGGCATCGTCGACAAAGCTCCCGCATCCGTCTCGCAACACCTCGCCAAACTTCGCCTAGCGCGGATCGTCGCTGCACGGCAGGAAGGCACACACGCGTACT
>JBDTCD010000037.1:0-6163 GCA_039923755.1 Terrimesophilobacter sp.
GGGACTGGGTGAAGCCGTGGGGATCAACTTCATCTCAGGCGACGGCAAGGCCGCGCTTGTGCGCCAGCTTGCGCGCGTGAACGACCAGGACTACTTCGAGCGTGGCGTCGAACTGGCCATCGACGAAGACGGTCTTCGCGTTGAGCCGATGGATATCTCCGACCTGTACGCCGTCGAGGTTGACTTTGCCGAGGATTTGGTGCGCGCCAACCTCTTCGTGTGACACCGTCGAGTAACGCGGGCAATAGCATAGTGGTCGTGTCCGCCACACCTACAACCCGTCCGGCGTGGTCACCAGTTGCCCGCTACCGGCATTCTCTGTGGCTGCTGACCATCCGCGACCTGCGAGTACGGTACTCAACTTCTTTACTCGGATACTTCTGGTCAATTCTTGACCCGCTGGTCATGTCAGCCATCTACTGGTTCGTCTTCACGCAAGTGTTCAACCGCCGTGTGGGTGAGCAACCGTACATCGTCTTCCTTCTCACCGCGCTCTTGCCGTGGATGTGGTTCAGCGGCGCCGTCGGAGACTGCACTCGCGCATTCCTGCGGGAGTCACGTCTCATCCGCTCAACGACGATCCCCCGCACAATCTGGGTGAACCGTCTCGTGCTTTCCAAAGGGATCGAGTTTGTGGCGAGTATTCCGGTTCTCGCTCTCTTCGCGATCTTCACCGGAGCACACCTGCACTGGCAGGTCGTATTCTTCCCGCTGGCGATTGCACTTCAGACCTTGCTCATAGTCGGTGTGGGGATGATCGTGGCCCCGCTCGTGGTGTTCTTCCGCGATCTGGAACGCGCGGTGAAACTCATCCTGAGATTCCTGTTTTATGCGAGCCCCATCATTTATGGTCTCAACCATTTGCCACACGGGCTCGACCGGATTGCTGCATTCAATCCGCTCGCTGGAATTTTCGCACTCTATCGGAGCGCCTTCTTCCCGGACCAACTCGACTGGCACATCGTTATCGTGGGTACTGTCGTAAGCCTTGTGCTGCTGGCGATCGGAATTCTCGTCTTCCGACGGACGGAACACTCCGTGTTGAAGGAAATCTGATGGCGGAATCATCCCTCACTCACCCTGATCCCGCCCATGAGTCGCAGGTCATTGACGTCAACGACGTTGGCATCCGCTTTCGCCGCAATCGACGTTCGCGCCGCAATTTTAAGGATCTGTTCGCCGGACGCAATCGCCGCGCCCGGCCGAGTGAATTCTGGGCACTTCGAAACGTGACATTTTCGGTGGCGTCGGGAGAAGCAATCGGGGTCGTCGGCCGCAACGGCCAGGGCAAGTCCACGCTCTTGAAACTGGTGACGGGCGTTCTCCTCCCGGATGAGGGCTCTGTGCAGGTTCACGCTGGGGTCGCTCCGCTCATCGAGATCACCGGAGGTTTCGTCGAAGACCTCACCGTGCGGGACAACGTGTACCTGATGGCGGGCCTTCACGGGATGAAACGGCCTGAGATTGCGGAGCGATTCGACGAGATCATCGATTTCGCGGAGATCGGCGACTTTCTTGACACCCCCTACAAACACCTTTCCAGCGGCATGAAAGTACGGCTCGCGTTTTCCGTAATCTCGAGACTGGAGGAACCGATTCTGCTGGTGGATGAAGTCCTGGCAGTAGGCGATAAGGCTTTCCGCGAGAAGTGCTATCGACGGATCGAGGAGCTGCTGGCGGGAGGGCGCACGCTTTTCTTCGTTTCACACAACGAGCGCGACCTTCAACGTTTCTGCACCCGGGGCCTCTATCTTGATGGCGGCGCTCTCGTACTGGATGCCACCATCGGCGAAGTGCTCGACCGTTACAACGCGGACTACGGGTTGGTCACGCAGTAGCTACACCGCGGGTTCACCGCTTTTTGTGGCGCAGGGAAGCATGTCCACAAGTGGATCCTACGGCGAAACGTGAAGACGGAGTGCATCAACTCGACAGGAGCAACTAGGAGCCTCTCCCCCACTGGTTCTGCCTATGATTAATGACCCACGCTGCGAGAGGGACTAAATGAACACGATCGAACCGGCAGGCACCGGGCAGCATCCGATGGCAGTGAAAGGTTTCGATCGGCTGTTGACGACGCAACGTCCCGTCGTCCTCGGGCACATTCGGGGCATCCGTAAGCGGCACCCTGAGGCGAGCCCAGCTCGAGTGATCCAGATTCTCGAACGCCGCTACCTGACCGCCGTCACGACCGGTGGCGCCGGAGTTGGCGTTGCGGCCGTCATTCCTGGCGTCGGCACGGGTGTGGGCCTCGCGCTCACGGGAGTCGAGACGGTGGGATTCCTCGAAACCACCGCGTTGTTCGCACAATCCGTCACCGAAGTGCACGGGATAGCAGTGACCGACCCGGACCGCGCTCGCACGATCGTGATGGCGATGATGTTGGGGACATCCGGGGCCGATCTGGTGCGCAATCTCGCGTCCCAGGCCACGGGCGCTGGAGTGCCCCAAACAAAGTTCTGGGGTGATGTGATCGGGAGGAACGTTCCGCAGGCGTTCGTCGGCCAGATCGCTGACCGAATGCAGAAGTCGTTCCTGCGACGGTTTGCCCGAAACACCGCGACCGGCGCCGTCGGTCGGGTGCTCCCGTTCGGCATCGGCGCCGTCGTGGGCGGTACGGCCAACAACATGCTCGGCCGCAAGGTCGTGACCAGCTCGCGCACAGCGTTTGGACCCATCCCCGATGACTTCCCCCTCAACCTCGAGCCCCGGGTGAAGACGCCCCGGCCGGTGAAGATTTCGGCCCTGCGGGTTTCTACACTTGTCCGACCGTTGACTGCGCTGGTGAGAAAGCGACCGCGCGATGGGGAAAGCCGGTAACGCTCTAGGGGCGGACGAGTTTATAGATCACGCTGGAATGTTCGGCCTGTTGTGACACGATCTGAAATCCGGCTGCGTGTAATGGTGCAAGACCGTATGTGTCTACTTGCCCGAGTGGAACATACTCGATCAGCCACACCACGGTGACGTTGTCGAACCGTCCGCGCGCCAAGGCGACTCCGATACTGTACGTACGGTCGTACCAGGTATCGCTCCTCGGGAACGGAGTCTTGATTGTGACGTCCCGCAGCCCCACGAAACCAGCGGGATATGTGTGCATGGCCAGCCGCGGCCGGTGTGATGGCGACGCCGATTCATCGAACACGACCACGTCGCCAGGTCGGGCCTCAGCCGCGAGTGCGGCCGAAATTTCAGCCCAGTCGCTGTTGTTCTTCGAGTATGGCTCCCGCTGGCTGAGATAGACCGGGGCTGCGACAGCGACGACGAGCGCCACTGCCACGACCATGAAAATGGCTCCGCCAGCAGTGATCCGATGCAGCGCGAGCGCGACGAGGATCGCGGCCGCCGGCGCGCAAAAGGACAGATAGCGGGCAGTGAAGATGGGGTCAACCAGGCTGAAAGTGATTAGTGCTGCCGCAGGTATCAGCAGCCAGGCCAACCCGACGATTTCCAGGCGCGGCAACATCACTGTCGCATCGAGTGGCTCACCATTTTGGCGAGGCGACCGGGAAGTGCTCATAACGTACTGAACGACAAGCAGGACGAGACCGAGGATGAGGATGCTCCAGGCGAGTGTGGCGAACAGGGCATCCCCAAACCACAGGCTTTCGGTCAGAGTGGTGAACCCGAATTGTGGTTGGCCCGCCAGGTAGGAAATCTGCCCCCGCTCCCCTATAGCCAGAACGATGATCGGCGCGGAGGCCACAAGCCCGGCACCCGCACTCACAAACCAGTGGTGGAAGAATTTCGGATCGGCTGCCACCGCTGAGCGGGAACTGAGCAGAATTGCCAAGTGCACCACAACGAACAAGGCAACATACAGGAACACGTAGGTTCCCACGGCGATAAGGATGCCGTAGATGATCCACAATGACCTTTGATGATTACGCTGCTGTATCAGCATGATCAGGACGAGAGTTGACCACGCGGCGATCGCTGCACTGAAGGCGAAAGAACGGGCCTCCTCGCCCATGTAAGTGGTTCGGGGAAGGACTGCGCAGATGATCGCGGCAGCAAGGGCAATTCTTTCGTTGCTGAGTCGACGACAGAGCAAGTAGACGGCCGAAACGACGAACCCCACGGCGATTGCGCTGGGAAGCCGAAGGACAAACGGACTTGACCCGAACAGCGCCACCCAAAAATGCAAACCGAAATAGTACGTGCCGTGCACAGCGTCCACGTGGGTGAGCATGGTGAAAAGCGACCCCAGGGGTCGCTCCGCCGACATAGCGCTCGCTGCCTCATCTCCCCACAGTGAGGGAATCCAGGACCCGAGAAGCGAGAGCAGAGTTGCACCAGAGCCGAGGCCCAGCGCCATCCGGTGGTGTCGGGGCACTGAGCAATATCCCCGGAGATTCACCCCCGGGCGTTCAGCAATCACGGTTGTGGACACCGCATCACCATCCGGGCCGTTGGATGAGCGCGCACGGCACCGTGACGTGCCATCCGATGGTCTCGTCCACGTGAACAGTAGACGAGCCCGGCAACGTTGAACATACCCCGCGAAGTGCGATGATTTGCGGCTGCCAGGCCGGGCCGCTTGATCGGCGCGTGTCCTGCGGAACGAACTGCACCAGGAGGGTCACGACGACGAGGGCAACCGCAGCGTAGGCGGCAAACATTCGAATCGATGGGGCTGGCTTGTCTGACTGAATGCGACTGACCACGATGGCGATGGCGAGAACCGCGAGCGCGCAAAGAAGCATCGACGGCACGACACCGTAACGGACGAGCCAGAGCTGGTCCAGTGCGTGTGGCGACAGTCGGGCATAGTCGTAAAATTTCTGCGGGTTCTCCATGACGGAACATGAGTACACACTGATCGCCCCTGCGAATAGACCGATCGCCGCCACTCGTTGAGTGCTGGAGCCGAATCTCACCGACACGACGATGGCTGCGACGAACGGCAGGAACAAGACCAGGCACAGCGCAATTCCACCCCACAGGACTGCTGGACCGATGGACATCTGCGGGATCCACAAGGGGACAACACTGTTGATGAAGAAACCGTAGGTGATGGACGCGGCTCCCAGTGGCGGATTACCCGATGCCCCGCGGGGCCAGAGCACCGTTACCAACACCTGGGCAGCTACGCCGAGCAGGAGGCCCGCTCGAGGCCACCATCGTGCCCGATCACGCCACCGCCACAAGAGCAGCGGAAGCAGCAGGACCGCCTGGATTTCAGTCAGGCTTCCAAGTAGTGCAAAGACACCAAGCCAAATACGTGCGCCACGAGTTCGGGGTCGGTAGAGCAAAACCCAAAACAGGGTCCACAACACAAGCGAATGCAGGTTCGCTTCATTTCCCAACACCTCGCGTGGCGCGAGTGGAGCAAGGACCGTCAGCATTGCCACAATGATCCGCGCGGGCATCCACGACACGACGTCGGCCGAACACACGAACACGATGGATGCCATAACGCCAGCGAGGATGCAAGCGCCCGCCGTCATCGCGAGGGCGTAGTACTGGACGGGAACCAGTGACACGGTGAGCGAGGCAACGATCCTCGGGAGAGTATGAAGGTAGCCACCGTATGGGACGACAAGCGAATTCAACGGGCCGAGGTTGAGAGCACCCTGCAGGAAGTTACGTCCGTCTTCGGCCCACAGCGTGTCGCGAGTAAGTGGCGGAAGCCTCACCCAGGCTGCCAGGGTGGCCGCACCCGCGATTGACAGGATCCACCACGCCTGGTGGCGTCCAACCGGAGACTTCGTGGACGCATCTATCGGAGTGACGACAACTACTTCCGTTTGCGCCATCCTGCAACATTAAGTCGCCCGGCTGGGGACGGCTGCATGTTGACTGTGTTCAAGCTGTGTATCGGCTGACTATGCAACTCACGGAGAATCATTTCGTGAAGGAAGGGAACGGCCCGATCTAGACTTGGATTGCCCTTCACTTTGGCGCATCCGAAACTTCTAGCCGGATGAACTCGACACTTTCTCATCAGGAAGTTCTGCAAGTATTGTGCTCGCGCTGATGGGACCTTTCGGGTTGCCAACGGGCAATCTCGAAACTTTAGTTGAGGACGAGCAACAATGAGTTGGCCTGCGATCAAGAAGATGCGCTCCAGAGTCAGAAGAGCGCTTCGCTCAGAAATCCATGCGGCGTGGCGTAGATCTCCCGTCAATAAAGGCACGATCCTCTATGAATCGTTCTCCGG
>JBDTCD010000038.1:0-12159 GCA_039923755.1 Terrimesophilobacter sp.
GGGAATGCCAACGGCTCCGAATAGTGTTTAACTGTGTGGTCTGGTGTGCGTGACATTGCATCTCCGATCAACAGGATGACAATTTTGACACCAGTGACCGACGACGAAACAGGCCTGATTCATCATGATCGAGTTCCACGGTGTGTCCAAGCAGTTCGCGGATGGAACCGTCGCGGTCGATAATTTCAACCTCGTTATTCCGTCGAGGAAGACGACTGTGCTGGTTGGTTCCTCTGGCTGCGGCAAGACGACCCTGCTTCGCATGATCAACAGGATGGTGGATCCCACGAGCGGGTCTGTCGAGATCGACGGTGAGGATATTTCCACACTCCCACCGGTTTCACTGCGCAGGAGTATTGGGTATGTCATGCAGAACTCAGGTCTGCTTCCTCATCGGAAGGTCGTCGACAACATCGCGACGGTTCCCCTCCTGAAGGGTGTACCAAAGAAAGAAGCCCACGAGCGAGCGCTGGAACTCCTGGATACCGTTGGGCTCGATCGTTCACTTGCCAACAGATACCCGAGTCAGCTCTCCGGCGGTCAACAGCAGAGAGTTGGAGTCGCTCGCGGACTTGCCGTGAACCCGAACATCCTTCTCATGGACGAACCATTCGGCGCCGTCGACCCGATCGTGCGTGCAGACCTACAGCAGGAACTCATCCGGTTGCAGCGGGAACTCGACAAGACGGTCGTGTTCGTGACGCACGACATCGATGAGGCATTTCTCCTCGGCGACCAGGTCGTCATTCTCCAGGCCGGAGCGCGGATTGAGCAGAAGGGGTCGCCACGAGAGATTTTGGCCAACCCGGCCAATGATTTCGTAGCCGATTTCATCGGATCTGGGCGTGGAAAGCGTCGGCTTACCGTCGATGCGAGCGTCCAGTCTCGCGGCGATGATCTCGTGCTTGTCGATAGCTTGGGCTATGCGGCAGGCGTCGTTGACGCACCGGGCGGCCTCATCGCCAGCGCGGGGAGCGGCCCCAAGTCGCGCAGTATCTCGAACAAGACGGACCAGGCGGGAGACGCCTGATGCAGTGGCTATGGGAGAACCGTGATCTGGTTTTCGGCCTGTCGCTCGAGCACGTGCGACTCAGCGCGATTCCGATCATCGTTGGTTTCATAGCCTGCATCCCCCTCGGTTGGCTAGCCCATCGTTTCCGCGTCACGCGTACCATTCAGCTCACTTTTTTCGGCATCCTTTTTACTATCCCTTCCCTTGCGCTGTTCCTCACCCTTCCCTCGATTCTCGGTACGAAGATCCTCGACCCTGTGAACGTCGTCGTCGCGCTCACGATTTATGCGATTGCCATCATGGTGCGAGGCGCAGCGGATGCCTTCGCCTCCGTGCCGAGGGATGTCATCCAATCCGCAATAGCAGTGGGTTTCTCTTCTGCCTCACGGTTCTGGGCGGTGGATTTCCCTCTGGCTGGTCCCGTGCTCCTCGCCAACCTGCGCGTAGTCTCGGTGACCACGGTGAGCCTGCTGAGCGTGGGAGCACTCGTCGGCAACGGCGCTCTCGGGTACCTCTTCATCAACGGTTATCAGCGTGACTTTCCGACCGAAGTGATGATCGGCATCGTCTTCACCCTCATCATCGCCGTAGCGTTCGACCAGATCCTGGTCGGAATCGGGCGCATCCTCATGCCGTGGGATCGCGGTGCGCGGCGGACGAGCCACGTTCCGCTCACCGTAGGGGGTGCCGCCTGATGCTCTTCCTTGCAGCTCTCGCCTTCATTTTCAATCCCGCGAACCTGCTCGGAGAAAAAGGCATCCTGCCCCGACTGGTCGAGCATCTCCTTTACACGGGCCTCAGCCTCGGGGCCGCCTTGCTCGTTGGTATTCCGATCGGGCTGCTTATCGGGCACACGGGGAAGGGTAAGAACGTGGTCGTTGCCCTCACAGGCTCCTTCCGCGCGTTGCCCACCTTCGGACTTCTTCTGTTCATCATCCTGTTCACGGGCCTCGGGTTATGGCCTCTAGTATTTGTGCTTGCGATACTTGCGATTCCGCCGATCATCGCGGGCGCATACTCGGGAATCGACGCCGTCAACCGGGAGACGATCGACGCAGCCCGTGCGATCGGTATGACGGAATGGCAAATTCTCGGCAAAGTGGAGATTCCCCTTGCTCTTCCACTGATCCTCGGCGGAATTCGGTCCGCAACGCTTCAGATCATTGCGACGGCGACAATCGCCGGCTATGTCGGTCTCACCGGTCTCGGCCGATTCCTGATCGAAGGCCTCGCCTACCACGACTACACGATTGCCTTCGCTGGCGCCATACTCGTCGCCGCGCTCGCACTCGCTGCCGACGGGCTGCTCGCGCTCGTCCAGAAACTTGTTGTCCCGCTTGGGGTGTCCCGCGGGACGGCACGCACCACACGCAGGTCGAGATGGAACATTTGGCCTGCTGTCAGGACCGGGACACCCATCACGGGAGGATAGAAGAATGCAATCACACACCAGACGGCGCTTTATCGCCGGAATCGCAGCGTTGGGACTCACCGTGAGTCTTGCTGCGTGTGCCTCGGGCAATCCGCTCGGTGGCAGTAGCAGTACGGATATGGGAACAATTACGGTCGGCTCACAAGGCTTTGCGGAGAGTGACATCCTCGCGCAACTTTATGGCCAAGCTCTGGCAGCTAAGGGATACAAAGTCACCTATGCCCCGTCCATTGGATCGCGAGAAACCTTCATCCCTGCGCTCCGAGATGGGTCGATCAGCCTGATTCCGGATTATGCGGGGAACCTCCTCTACGGTGCAGACCCGAAGGCCACCGCATCGTCGACCCCTGAGGTGATGGCTGCGCTTCCCGCCGTGCTGGAACCACTCGGACTCGTGGTCACCGACGCCGCACAGGCACAGGATTCCGATGCGCTCGTCGTCACGAAGGAGTTCGCTGACGCACACAAGCTCGTGTCAATCGGGGATCTCAAAGCGATCGCTTCCACGATCACCATTGGAGCGAACACCGAGTTCGAGGGTCGTTCGTATGGGCGCACCGGCCTCGACAAGGTCTATGGAGTGAAAGGCTGGACGTTCAAAGCGATCGATGACTACGGCGGACCGGGGACTCTGAGCGACCTGCTGAAGGGCAACATCCAGGTCGCCGACATCTACACGACGACACCATCCATCAAACAGAACAACCTGGTTGTTCTTCAGGACCCGCTGCACCTCATCGCTGCGCAGAACGTTGTGCCGTTGTTCAACAAGAAGGCATACTCGGTCGCGATCGCCAATGTGGTGAATCAGGTGTCCAACAAACTCACTACGGCGGAGCTGATGGACCTCAATGAGATCAGTTCTGGTCCGTCCAAGCCGTCGCCAGCGAGCGTCGCAAAGGATTGGCTCACGAAGTTCGGTCTTCTGTAGGGCTAAGGAAGATCCTCCCGGGTGTTGGCGTCGCCGTCACCCGGGATTTCCATGTGGCGTCGCTGATTGCGGCCGACGATCGTTTTAATGGCGAAAGCCACGATGAGGAACACCGCAATAATGCCGACGAAGATGTAACCGGCATAATGTAGCCGCCCAGCGAGTTCGCGGTACGTTCCTGCTGCCGCCCAGCCCACCGACGCATAGGCGGCGGCCCAGATGACGCAAGCCGGAATTGTCCAGGCGAGAAATTTTCGGTACCGCATGGTACTCATGCCAACGGTAAGCGGAATCAAGGAGTGAAGCACGGGAAGGAATCGCGAAATGAAGACAGCGATTCCTCCTCGCCGATCGAGGTAGTTTTCGGCACGCATCCAGTTCTCATAGCCGACCCGCTGGCCAAGGCGGCTGCCCCGAATCTTCGGGCCAAAGAACCGGCCGAGTGCAAAGCCGATGGATTCGCCGGTGAGGGATCCCACCAGCACCGCCAGAACGAGCGCGACGTATTGGAACGCGTCCTGGACTCCCGTGCTCGCGACGATCACAATGGTGTCGCCCGGCACGATAAGGCCCACAAGTATTGATGTTTCGAGCAGCATTCCGATTCCCGCGATCAACGTGCGCAGCACCGGGTCGACGTTTTGGACCAGGTCGAGTATCCAGGTGAGGGCGTCGTTCACTGGGTCTGTTCCCCGATCGGTTGACGTAACACGTGGCGGCGTTCGCGCCACACTCCGATTCTGCCCGGTAATTCTGCGAGTTCCGGTCCGTGTGCCCACCCCGTGACGATGCGGATACCGTGCAGGGCGTTGAGCGCCCATACCTCCGTGCCGTCGAGTTCTGCCGGGGTCACGCGTTCGCGGTGCGTTTCGACACCGAGTGCGGCCGCCAGACCGAACAGGCTCTTCGCCGTGACACTGTCGACCCGGGCGAACTTCGCATCATCTTTTCCTTCCGGTGGCGCACAGAGGATGCCTCCTCGCCACCACACGAGCGCGCTGGTTCCTGCGTCGATGACATACCCGTCGGAGGTGAGCAATGCGACGTCGTCGGCACCCTGCGCCTTGGCCCTCACTCTCGCGCTGAGCAGCACATCCAGGTCTGGCCCCTTGATGGAGGGAACCCTGCGTGGATCGGGTCCCGAGTGCGAGATGAGACGTACCGTCCTGTCGAGCTTTGGTGCGGTGCGGTGCCGGTACCCGAAGTGCGCAGCGCCGTGTAGCGAGCGGAGTTCAACCCGGGGGAACCAATCTCCCGTGGGAGGGATCATGCGAAACGCCGCGTCCCACACGCGGTTGACAACGGCATCCGAATAGCCATCGAGGTGTTGCCCGAACGTGTGTGCCGCGGCCGTAAATCGCTCGCGGTGCATGCCGAGTGCGAACGCCATGCCATCTGTCACCAGAAGGGAGTCGGCGACGTCGACTTTTTCCTTTGGGGAGTCGCGGTAGTCCAGTTCGACGAGACCGTCGCCACTCCAGCGATACACGACGGCGGTACTCATAGAGTTAGGTTATGCGCCACCGGGTGATTGCGTCACGCTTCGGTGACTGGGTTGACCCCGCAGAATGTTTTTCTACGCTGTGCGGCAGTGCTGGCCCGGCGTTCTGGCTGGACTCCGGAGTCGGAGCAGTCGACGGCATCAGTTGCCTCGGTGTCGGGACTCGCGTCGTGACCAGTTCCAGCGAAGGTGGACTGGTCGACTGGCCGTCGGGCGACATACTTGAAGGGTCACTGTTCACGTTCCTCGACCGACAGCAGGCTGCGGGGATCGACAACGATGACGGTGCGCTTTTTCCACTCGGTTGGATCGGTTGGCTGGGATACGAGTTGCATGAGGAGAGCCTCGGAACACGCTTCGGTCGTGACTCAAGGTATCCGGATGCCGCATTTCTCTTCGCCGACCGCGCCGTAGTTTTCGACCACGCGAATCGCCAGGTATCACTCGTTGCTTTGGGCGAATCTTGGTCGGGGGAGCTCGCAGAGTGGCGCGATGATACCGTCCGTCTGCTCGCGGCGTCTCGAGGCGGCGGCCGGCCGCCAGTGAAGTGCCAGGTTGCCCAATCCGCTCGCGTCGAACACGAGCCTTGGCCTCAGCCGACCCTCGCCTACTCTGATGACGACTACCTAAAGATGATCGAGGCGTGCCAGCGTTCGATCCGCGCCGGGGATGCCTACCAGCTTTGTCTCACGACCGAAATTCGCCTCGACCTGCACCCGGACCCCGTAAATACCTACCTGCGGGTCCGTGAATTGAGCCCGAGTCACCACGGCGGATTCCTGCGAATCAGCGAGGTCAGCGTGCTCAGCTCGTCGCCGGAGAAATTCCTTAGTGTTTCCGCGGCGGGGCTCGTCGAATCGAAACCCATCAAGGGCACCCGCCGCCGCGGAACGAGTCCAGAGGAGGACGTCGCCCTGCGGGACGAGCTTCTCCACAGCGAGAAAGAGCGGGCCGAGAACCTCATGATCGTCGACCTCGTGCGCAACGACTTCTCACGCGTCTGCGATGTCGGTTCGGTGACGGTTGCAGGCCTTCTCGAGGTGGAGAGTTACGCGCAGGTGCACCAACTGGTGAGCACTGTGCAGGGCACTCTCGCCCCTGGCGTATCTGGCGTAGATGCGGTGAAGGCGTGTTTCCCCGCAGGATCGATGACCGGCGCGCCCAAACTCAGTGCCGTGCGCCTTCTGGATCACCTGGAACGGCGGCCGAGAGGGATTTACTCCGGCGCCTTCGGGTATTTCGGACTGGACGGCAGCATCGACCTCGCCATGACGATCAGAAGTATCGTGATCGACGCTGACGGCGCGGCGATTGGTACCGGTGGGGGTATCACGGCGTTATCTATCCCGGTCGACGAGCTAGAGGAAACGAAAATCAAGGCGGCTGCGCTTGTGCGCGCGCTCGGATTGGTAGCCTTGTAACTCGGGTCTCGGCGTGCACCAGCGCGCCGGAGATCAATGGCGATCACCCGCATCCACTCCGCACGAAGAGAGACCGCCGTGGCACACCATCACGCTGACGAGGCATCCGGGTACGACGTTGCCCGCATCCAGGAGAAGTGGCAGACGGTCTGGGACGAGCTTGCGCCATTCAGCACCAGTGATCCGAATGATCCGCGCCCGCGTAAATATGTCCTGGATATGTTCCCTTACCCCTCTGGCGACCTGCACATGGGTCACGCCGAGGCGTACGCGTTGGGAGACGTGATTGCGCGCTACTGGCGCCAGCAGGGTTTCAACGTGCTCCACCCGATCGGTTGGGATTCCTTTGGGCTTCCTGCTGAAAATGCCGCCATCAAGCGCGGCATCGATCCGCGGCCGTGGACCTATGACAACATCGCGCAGCAACGTAAGTCGATGAAGCAGTACGCCACGTCGTTCGACTGGGACCGCGTGTTGCACACGAGCGACCCCGGATATTACAAGTGGAACCAGTGGCTGTTCCTGAAAATGTTCGAGACGGGACTGGCCTACCGCAAGGCCTCCTGGGTGAACTGGTGCCCGAAGGACCAGACGGTGCTCGCGAACGAGCAAGTGGTCGACGGCGCGTGCGAGCGTTGCGGCACCACGGTGGTGAAGAAGAAGCTCACCCAGTGGTATTTCAGGATCACCGAATACGCCGATCGTCTGCTCGATGACCTGAACCAGCTGGAGGGGTTCTGGCCGTCGAAGGTTCTTGCCATGCAGCGAAACTGGATCGGCCGATCGATGGGTGCTGACGTCGACTTCGCCATCGAGGGAAGAGTCGAGCCCGTGTCGGTATTTACCACCCGGCCGGACACGCTCTTTGGCGCAACCTTCATGGTGGTGGCCCCGGATTCCGAGCTAGCGGCCGAGCTCGTCGCCGGTGCAGACTCTGAGGTGAAGGAACGCTTCGCCGCCTACCTGACCGAGGTGCAAAAAAATACGGAAATCGAGAGGCAGGATGCCACTCGTGAGAAGACCGGCGTGTTCCTGGGTCGTTACGCGATCAACCCGGTCAATGGGGAACGAGTGCCCATCTGGTCGGCTGATTATGTTCTGGCCGATTATGGCCACGGCGCCATCATGGCGGTTCCCGCGCATGACCAGCGCGACCTCGACTTCGCCCGCACGTTCGACCTTCCCGTGCGCGTTGTTGTGGACACGAACGCGCCGATCACCGGGGCGATCCCGGTCATCGCCGACGGCGAGGTTCCCGACGATATCCCGCCCCTCGATCCTGCAAGTACCGGAATTGCCTTGATCGGCAATGGCCGCATGATCAACTCGGGAACCCTCGACGGACTCAGCAAATCGAATGCGATTTCCCGGATGATCGAGCTGCTGGAGGCGGGCGGCACGGGCCGTGCCACAAAGAACTTCCGCTTGCGCGACTGGCTCATCTCGCGGCAGCGGTACTGGGGGACGCCGATCCCGATTATCCACGCCGAGAATGGCGATTTGATTCCTCTGACGGAAGACCAACTCCCACTCGAGTTGCCGTCGGCGGACGGGCTCGACCTCTCGCCCAAGGGCACGTCTCCGCTCGGCGGTGATGACGAGTGGATGTCGGTCACGAATCCCCTCGACGGGTCCCCGGCGCGACGCGACCCCGACACGATGGACACGTTCGTCGATAGTTCGTGGTATTTTCTGCGGTTCCTGAGCCCGAATGACGATACGCGAGCGTTCGACCCTGCAGAGGCTGAACGCTGGGCGCCGGTCGACCAGTATGTCGGGGGAGTGACGCATGCCATCCTGCATCTGCTCTACGCGCGCTTCATCACGAAAGTCCTCTACGACATGGGCTATGTGACGTTCACCGAGCCGTTCAGCGCGCTCCTCAACCAGGGCATGGTGCTCATGGATGGCTCTGCGATGAGCAAGAGCAAGGGCAACCTGGTCCGTCTGAGCGATCAAATCGAGGAGCACGGAGTTGACGCCATTCGACTCACGATGGCGTTTGCGGGCCCGCCAGAGGATGATATCGACTGGGCGGATGTCGCCCCCCATGCGTCGGCGAAGTTCCTCGCGCGTGCCTGGCGGCTCGCCCAAGACGTGACGAGCGCTCCGGAAATCGAGTGGAAAACGGGCGACAGGGCACTTCGCCGCATCACCCATCACTTCCTCGCAGACGCTCCAGGCCTCGTCGAGTCGTTCAAGTTCAATGTCGTCGTCGCCCGCATCATGGAACTCGTCAACGCCACCAGGAAAGCGATCGACAGCGGACCGGGTGGTGGCGATGCCGCCGTGCGTGAAGCAACCGAGACGGTCGCCCTTGCACTCAGCCTCTTCTCGCCGTACACGGCGGAAGAAATGTGGGAGACGCTCGGATACCCGCCAACGGTTGCGCTCTACGGATGGCGGAAGGCGGACCCCTCTCTGTTGGTGGCTGACTCCGTGACCTGCGTTGTGCAGGTAGATGGCAAGCTCCGCGATCGGCTCGAGGTGAGCCCGCAGATCAGCCCGAATGAGTTAGAGTCGCAGGTCCGCGCTCTGCCGTCGGTTGCGAGGTCGCTTGGAGATCGCACGATCGCGACGGTGATCGTCCGCGCGCCTCGGCTTGTCAACATCGTCACGCGACCTTAACCCGGCAGCGTGCCCCTCCCGCACACCCATCGAATCCAGGGAAACTACACGACTGTGCGGCACAGCGTGAGGGTGAGGGGCGCCCGAACTTAGCCTCGGTTCATGTCGCCGGACCCGCTCGCGGCCTCGCGCTCCGGCCGTATCCGGGTAGGGCTCGGGGCGACCGTCGTGCTGCTCATCGTAGGCATCGGAGTTGCGGTTCTCGTGTCCGCGTTCTCTTCGGCGGCCGGTAGCCGAACGGTGATCGATGTCCCGTCCCCGAGCGCGAGCGCACGCCCTGGTGCAGGGTCGATTTCAGGGTCGAATGCAGGGTCGAATGCAGGGTCGAGCGAATCGGGGGCGGAGCTCTATGTGCACGTTCTGGGTGCTGTCCGACATCCTGGGCTGTACCGATTCAGTGACGGAGACCGCGCGATCGACGCCATCGCCGCTGCGGGCGGATACTCCGAGGGTGCCGATCGGCGACAACTGAATCTCGCGCGCTACCTCGCGGATGGAGAGCAGCTCTACATCCCCACAGAACAGGAGTCCGCACTCGGCGTGGCAGTCGGCGGCGCCGGTGCAAGCGCTGTGACGAAAGGCGGGAAGGTCAATCTCAACACGGCGGATGCCACGTCGCTCGAAACTCTTCCGAGAGTTGGGCCTGCCCTGGCCGCGAGAATCCTCGCATGGCGTGAAGCAAACGGACCCTTCACGTCGATTGAAGACCTGATGAGCGTTTCGGGGATTGGAGACAAGACGTTCACGGGGCTCAAGGACCTTGTGACGATATGAGGGCGGATATGCGGCTCGTCATTCCTGCACTTGTCGCCTGGGTGGCGGTTGGGCTACTCCTTGGCCTGCCAGATGCGCTTGTTCCTGTGGCGATCGGCGGTTGGTTGTTCGCCACCACCGCAACGGTGACGGCGATCATGGGTCCGCGTTGGCGTGGTGTCCTGGCGGTGGTGGCCGTCACGAGCGCCGTTGTGGCGCTAGTGGTCTCGTGTGCGGCGTTGGCGTCCCTCGCCCGGAATCCGGCGTTTCTGGTGGATGCCGCCAAGGATGGCCGGTTCGTTTCCGTTACCGCCACAGTGACGGCCGATGTCCACCGCGCATCACGAAACTCTGTGCTCCCGGTGACCATCACCTCCGCATCGGTGGGCTCACGCGCTATCGATGGGATCACCATTCCCGCGCTCATCTTTGGCGAAGCCCCATCGGCCGGGATCGGGACCGAACTTCGTGCATCAGGAACGCTGGCGACAACCGATGACGGAGATCGCGTGCGGTTCCTGATCTTCGCGCGAGGGAGCCCACGAACACTTGCCTCGCCGCCGTGGTTTCTGGAGTGGTCGAACGCTCTGCGAAGCGGGTTCAGGAATACTGCCCACGGTCTGCCCGGTGACGGCGGAGCGCTGTTGCCGGGCCTCGCGATCGGAGACACAAGTGCGGTCAGCCCCTCACTCGATACCGCAATGAAATCCACTTCCCTCAGTCATCTCACTGCCGTGTCCGGCGCCAACTGCGCAGTAGTGGTAGCGCTCATCATGATTCTGGGCCGAGCGTTGGGTGCCTCCCGGAGAGTTCGGGTCGTCATGTCGCTCGCCATCCTGACGGGGTTCGTCATCGTGGTGACGCCCGACGCGAGTGTGCTGAGGGCCGCGGTCATGGCGGCGATCGTGCTCGGCTCGATGGCAACTGGTCGCCCAGCGCGGGGGCTCCCTGTGCTGTGCCTTGCCCTCATCGTGCTGCTGGCAGTCGACCCATGGCTTTCGCGGGACTACGGGTTCATCCTTTCGGTGCTCGCGACGGCGGGTCTCCTGGTGCTGGCTGGACCCCTTGCCGGAGTTCTCTCGCGGTGGCTGCCCGTCCCCGTGGCAGCCGTCGTATCGATTCCTCTTGCTGCTCAACTGGCATGTCAGCCCGTCCTGATCCTGTTGAATCCTGCAATTCCGGTCTACGGAGTGATCGCGAACCTTCTCACCGAGCCTGCGGCGCCCATTGCCACCGTGTTGGGGTTGCTCGGGTGCGTGGGCCTCCCCGTTTTTGAACCCTTCGGCAGGGTCGTAATGGTCGTTGCATGGCTGCCGTCCGCGTGGATCGCCGCGGTCGCGCGCTTCTTTGCGGATGCTCCCGGCGCGCAGGCACCGTGGCTTCCGGATGGTTGGGGCAGTGCGGCGTTGACGATAGTGATCGCACTGGTGCTCCTCGTGGTGTTCCGACCGCGAACCCGGGTTACGAGACGTCTTGCTGGTGCGCTCGTGATCAGTGTCATCGCCTACGTCGGCGCAATCGCGGGTGCACAGGTCGGGCATCGCAACGCCCTGCCGCCGTCGTGGCAGGTCGCCGCGTGCGATATTGGCCAGGGTGACGCAGTGCTCGTGCGGAGCCTCGGCGAGGTCGCCCTGATCGACACAGGGCCACAGCCCGAACGTCTCGATGCGTGCCTTGACGAGCTTGGGGTTGACCGGATTCAGCTTCTCGTTCTCAGTCATTACGATCTGGATCATGTCGGCGGCACCGCTGCGGTGGTGGGCCGGGTGGATCGTGCAATCGTCGGTCCGATTTCTGACGGCGGTGATTCCGCACTGCGCACGAAACTTTCCGACGCCGGTGCTCGGGTTGACGAAGTTTCGCGCGGTGAAACGGGAATGCTCGGAGAACTGCGCTGGCAGGTTCTGTGGCCGCCGGATCGACTCGGAAGCATTGAGCCCGGAAACCCGGCAAGCGTCACGGTGCGTTTCGACGGTGTTGGCGAGTGTGCCAACGGCTGCCTCAGTTCCCTCTTTCTCGGCGATCTCGGGGAGGAAGCCCAGTCGAGGATGCTCGGCATCGCTCATCCGGACGCCGTGGATGTGGTGAAAGTAGCTCATCATGGATCCGCGGACCAGTGCGAGCGGCTTTACGAACGCGTGCAGGCACGGGTCGGCATCATCGGGGTTGGCGCAGGGAACTCCTACGGTCATCCGACCGATGTCGTGCTCGGAATCCTTCGACGCGTAGGGACTGTGGCGACGCGCACCGACCTTGACGGGATGGTGCTGCTGTCGCCCTCATCCGGTGGAGGGGTGATGGTGTGGACCGAGCACCAGTCCGCCCGAGACGTCGACGCGCATTAGGCTGAGTCGACGGGTTTCCGGAGGTGAGAATTGGCGGCGACACCGAGTGCGGCGATCTCGCAACTGTCGTGGGACAAGGTACGTCCGGCGATGGTGGTTCTGGTGTCCGGCACCGAAGAGTTCCTCGCGGAGCGTG
>JBDTCD010000039.1:0-5878 GCA_039923755.1 Terrimesophilobacter sp.
TGCGGCAGTTGACGCACGTGTTGTCGCAGTAGTAGAAGGGGGCAATTACGAAGTCGCCGACGCGCACGTTAGTTACCGCAGAGCCGACCTCCTCCACGGTCCCGACGAACTCGTGGCCGATGCGGCGTGGTTCAGAGATCGGCGCTATCCCGCGGTAGGGCCACAGGTCAGACCCGCACACGCATGCGGCAACAACGCGTACGATCGCATCGGTCTCCGCACGGATACCTGGGTCGGAAACCTCTTCGAGTCGGATGTCGCGGGCGCCGTGAATGAGTGTTGCCTTCATTCCTCCGATTCTACGGAACCAAGGACACCGCGAATCACGGGGGTGAGCGCGGCCGGCCGGGTTCGCTCATGTCAGGCGGTCGATTTCAGGCGGTCCACCGACGTGGACCGGCAATGAGGAGAGCCCGAGCGTACAGTGGAAAGTGAGGAAATGGAGCTTTCAATGAGTGATTCCGTGTATCGACCGATGACCCCGGAGTTGGCCAAGATGCGCCGTGAGCTGGCCCCGGAGACGCACGCGGCGTGGGATCAGTTCAGCAAAGCTGTATTCGCCCCCGGCGCACTGGACGAGAAGACCAAACAGCTCATCGCGGTGGCCGTCGCGCATGTGACCCAGTGCCCGTACTGCATCAAGGGCCACACAAAGCTGGCTGAGCGGAAGGGCGCGACGCCCCAGGAGATTATGGAAGCGATCTGGGTTGCTGCGGAGATGCGTGCTGGTGGCGCATACGCGCATTCAGCCATTTCTCTCGGCGAGTTGAGTGACCACGCGCACGACTGAACACCGTTGATGGCCGTGAACTTCATGGGAACCCCAACGCGAAGTGGGAACCCGGCGTACCATCGGTAGTACCCGGCACAGCGCACCATGTTGGGAGACGATGTCAATGGCTATCCAGGCAGTGGGAACGGATGCTACAGCGGGCGAGTCCGTTAAGGCACCTGCGGAATCCATCGAGTCGATCACCGTTGCGCACGAGATCATTCACCATGGTGGGCGGCAATTTATCTGCACCCCAGAAATGGCGCGCATCTTCCTTACGCATGCACAACAGGTGATCGAGAGCGGCGACGAGCAACTCGTTCCGCTGTTGCACAGCGGAGGAATTGAACTTCTTCTCGTGTCCCGGGCAACCCCGTATTCGCTCGACGTGGTCTCGTCATCCTGACGGCAAGAGTTGCGCGAGACTTGGAGTATGCGACTTCGCGAGATTACGAGTCAGGATGTTCCCGCCATTCTCAGCCTCAACAATGCGGCGTCGCCTGCAGTACCTACATCGACAGAGAGTGAACTGGACGCGCTGTTGGGCGCCAGTTCGTATGGCTTTGCCGCGGTCGCAGACGATGAGGTACTCGGTTTCGTAGTGGGATTCGCTCCAGGATCCGACTACGCGAGTCCGAATTACCGCTACTTTGAGGAGCGGGGAACCGACCATTTGTATGTTGATCGCATCGTTGTCGCGGAGTCTGCGCGGGGAATGCGTATCGGTCAGGCCCTTTATGGACGCGTCGTGGAACTTGCCATCGAGCAGGGCAGGTCAGAAATTACCTGCGAGGTAAATGTGGTTCCGCCGAACCCCGGATCGATGGCGTTTCACTCGCGCATGGGATTTAGCGAGGTCGCGCGACAGCACACCAGTTATGCAACTGTTGCCCTTCTCGCTCGCCCGCTCAGCTGAGCGGGTCGCCTACACGATCCCTGTGAACCACAGGGGGGTGCTCGCCCGTGCCTCTCCTGCACAGGAAACGCGGAGGTTTTCACTTCACACTGGACACGACGGCGACGAAAGTGTGCGCTCACCGGTGTGAAGGTTTCTCGGTGACCAGTGCCATCGTTCCCCGTGCCCCAACCCGTGAGAAGGCGGGATGGGGTGCCACCTCCCAGCGCACCGATGCGCGATTGTCCAGCTGCCCGGTGCATCGCGAATGTGCGTGCGGGCAACAATTCGGAAGATCCCACACCGTGCCATACAACATTTCCATGGCGTCGCCCCACGCGCCCGCGCCCGGCGTCCAGATTCGACTACCCGGTCTGAGTGGTCGTTCCGTACGCTATCTTCAATATGCACGAGCGGTGCGATCATTCCGCCGGGTCTTTGTCACCGCAAGTGCTGGTCTCGCACTCATGGTGGTGGCGAGTGTCGCCGTTCCCGCCTACGCGCAGGCTTCAGTCAACGCCGAGGCGCCCACTCCGCAGGTGCTTCCTTTCTCCCCGACATCCACCGTCGCCATCGCTGAGCGTGATTCCTACACCGTGACGGCGCCTCCGCCGCTTCGGTGGCCACTCGACAACCTCAAGCTCGCAAGCGGATTCGGTGCCCGCGTCGCACCGTGCGGTGGTTGTTCTTCCTTTCACGAAGGGGTCGATTTTGATCCTGGAAACGGAGCGGTGATTCACGCGATCGCGGCCGGGATCGTTGTGGCGACAGCGAACCCCAACTACTCCTCGCTCGGCACCTACGTTGTCATTAGGCATGTCATCAGCGGGACAACCGTGGAGAGCGCGTACGGCCACATGCAATCGGGATCAATGCCTTTCACCGTCGGTGACATCGTTAAGGTAGGACAGGTCATCGGACTGGTCGGATCGACAGGCGCAAGCACTGGTCCGCACCTCCATTTCGAGATCCGCATCGACGGCTCGCCCGTCAACCCGCTCCCGTGGATGCACGCCCGTCTCGGTTAAGCGTTCTCGCCCGCCGCAGACACTGTACATTGGGCAGTGATGCCAACCCCTCTGCCCACCGTGTCGATTGTGATCCCCGCGTACAACGAGGAAGCATCGATCCGCTCATGCGTGGTCGCTACTATCCTCCAGACGGTTCCAGCGAGCGAAATCATTGTTGTGGACAACCGTTCGACGGACGCCACGGGAGACATCGTGCGAGCGCTCCAGGCGGAGTATCCGGCCAGCCCGCTCATCTACTTTCAGCAGAACGAGGAGCAGGGGCTTGTACCGACACGTAATTTCGGCCTCGACAGAGCGCAGGGGACCGTCATCGGCAGGATTGACGCCGACTCGGTGATCGAACCGAATTGGGTCGAGGAGGTTCAAAAGGCATTTGTGGATGAGAACGTCGCGGCGGCGACGGGACCGGTTCTTTATTACGACATGCCGTTGCGTCGGTTCGGGTTGAAGGCGGACGACCGCGTCCGTCGGTTCATCCTGACCCTCTCGCGTGACTACCACTTCCTTTTCGGCAGCAACATGGCGATACGTCGCACCGCGTGGGAGATTATTCGCGATCAGACCTGCCGCGACGAAGTTGACGAACTTCACGAGGACATTGACCTTTCAGTCCATCTTGCGCAGAACAAGCTCACTGTGGCCTACGTCCCCTCGATGGTCAGCGGGATGTCAGCGCGGCGGCTTGAAGATTCTCCACGCGACTATTCCTACTACGTGCACCGATTTGAGCGCACATACGCGCGCCACGGGTTGATGAATCCGGTGTTGCGCGCGCCGATGTGGGTGTTCTTCGCCGTGTACCCACTTGGCAAGGTCATTCGTGTGCTCCAGAATCGCAAGATTGCCCGCGCGGTCTGAGATTTGTCCTGACTCGGCGTTAGCCTGAGAGCGTGGGCAGACAGGATGGCAGCACTCGACAAGTGAGTGCCGACTCCGTGGATAGCTCCACGGCACCGATACTTCACGTGGATCTGGATGCTTTTTTCGCCTCCGTTGAACTCCTCGAACGGCCAGAGCTTGCCCACAAACCCGTCGTCGTTGCGCACAATTCTGCGCGGTCGGTGGTGACGGCGGCGAACTATCCGGCACGGAAATTCGGTGTCCGTTCCGCCATCCCCCTCTCCCGGGCATTGCAACTATGTCCGAGCGCTATCGTCCTCGAGCCGCACTTCGAAAAATATCGGCACTATTCACGGCAGGTGATGTCGATCTTTGATGACATGACTCCCCTGGTCGAGCGGCTTGGCATCGACGAGGCATTCCTGGATGTGTCCGGTGCTCGTGGTGTCATCGGATCTCCGGGCGACGTCGCGAGGCTGATTCGAAAGCGGGTACGTGACGAGACCGGGCTGGCCTGCTCGGTGGGAGCAGCAGCCACAAAGTTCGTCGCGAAGCTTGCATCGGGTCGCGCGAAACCGGACGGCCTTCTGGTCGTGCCGAGATCTGACACGCTCGTGTTCCTCCATCCGTTGCCAGTCGGCGCGTTGTGGGGTGTTGGCGCAGTCACGGAGAAGTCTCTTCTCGGGCGGGGTCTGCACACTATAGGTGATATCGCCGTCACACCCGTCGAGGTGCTTCGCCGCATCGTCGGGGATGCGGGTGGGAGGAAGCTACACGAGCTCGCGAATGGAATCGACACGCGGAAGGTCACTCGGGACTCGTCCGAGAAGAGCGTCGGGCATGAGGTGACATTCGAGATCGACATCTGTGACGCGGGTGTACTTCGCCGGGAACTGTTGCGCCAGTCATCGCAGGTGGGTCGTCGGTTGCGGGCCTCAGGGCTCGAAGGGCGCACCGTCGTCCTAAAACTACGCTATGCCGATTTCAGCACGATCACTCGTTCAAAAACACTTGCCGAACCCACGGATGTCGGCCGGCGCATCGCCGATGAGGTGCGCGAACTGTATGACGCGGTGGGGGCGCATGCTCCGGTGCGACTCATCGGAGTGCGGATGGAGCACTTGGCCGAATCCGGAACCATGGCGACTGGCCTGTGGGACGACGATGAGGACTGGCGCGGCGCAGAACGCGTGATCGATGACGTGGGACAGCGGTTTGGTGGTGACATGGTCAGGCCGGCGTCTTTATTGAAGCCCGCGTCAGAATTGGGTCCGTCGAAGCGACGACCGCACGCGTGATCGGTTCGGCAAGTTCGTGCGTCAGCGAAGTCGCTGGCGCATGAGTAGCGTAGAACCATGACGACAGAAGAGGGCTCTAGCCCGGACAACCCGATCGATAATGACACCGAATGGGTTGCCGCTCACATTGCAGCGTTTGATGACCCTGACACCACGGACTGGCCGACCCAGCGGGGTGCGCCGCTACTTCTTCTCACGACGAAAGGTGCAAAGTCGGGCAAGTGGCGCCGTACCGCGCTCATCTACGGTGAAGACGATGGTTCGTACCTGATCGTCGCGTCAAAGGGCGGACATCCGAAACCACCCGGGTGGTACGTGAATCTTGAAGCCAACCCGGAGGTCCACATCCAGGTGCGTGACCGCAAATTTAGGGCAATGGCGCGCACCGCAACACCAGCAGAAAAGCCAGAACTTTGGGACCGCATGGTCGAGATTTGGCCCGACTATGCCAACTACCAGGTTAAGACGGACCGCGACATCCCTGTGGTCATCCTTGCGCCCATCGACTGAAGGAGTCGCTCGGTCGAGAATATTGAGAGCTCTAGCGGCATCGCGATCGTCGCGGGACTCCTTCTCGTAGCGATTGTGAGAGGCATATCCCTGGTTGACAGCCCACCGTAAAGGGGAGAGCCCTACGGCGTCGGATCGGCCGAACTCACACCCGGCCAGCCCAGCCGTCTTTGCAGCGCGCCAACCGCGGAGTGTGGGAAGGTGGCCCAGTCAGGGGCAAGTTCCCGAACTGCCATGTCGAGTAATTTTCGGGCTGCAGTCTCGACATCTGCTTCGAGTGCAGCGCCGATCGCCTCGCCTGCATCTGGGTAGACAAACTCGAAACGCCGCCGGGGCTCAAGACTGTCTAGTCGTTCTGGTCGGTCACCCGGCATCCGCTCCAGCCAGACGTTGATAAGGCGGCTTACAGCACCGCTTCGGATGGCAGCCCCGGCCATGATGACCTCGCCCCTTCGTGCTCGGCCAACTCCAACGAGGAGCAGAACCAGAAAGATTCGGATGTCCCGCTCTGCATCCGCGAGATCGCTCGGCT
>JBDTCD010000040.1:0-5455 GCA_039923755.1 Terrimesophilobacter sp.
GCAACTCACCACCCGCGTACCCACTGGCACCGGCAACAGCTACTGAAAACGACATCTGAACCACCTCTGACGCGAACGACGGACCGGGGAATTATCGGCGACGAGGCTCTGCTGAGGGTTGGGTCAGCTTTGCGGCGTCGCCGAAAGTCGGCGCGCGCGGCGACCGCGGAGGCTCACCCGGCGTGCGTCGCCGAGGAAGGTATCGCGGGAAGTGTCCACGCGGTAACACTAGCCGGTCGAACCCGTCTGGAGAAATCACGCCTCACTGTGTTACGTCTGGCAGGTTAAGGTTTAACCCACGATTCGCTCAGGTCAGGAGCGCCGAGAGGAAAGTGGACTCACGTCTTCACCATTTGACGATCTCCTCACGCAGAACCCCATCGGCGACATCGCCAAGCAGGTCGGAGTGGATCCTTCTGTCGCGGAGTCCGCAATCTCGCAGCTCCTTCCGACCCTTGTGGGCGGAATGGCCTCGAATGCGAAGGACACCCACGGCGCCGATGCACTGACGAGCGCGCTTGCCTCCCATCAGGGAACACGTGAGAACCGCAAGACTGTGAAGAACATCGATGCGGCGGATGGTGACAAGATCGTCAACCACGTGTTCGGCTCGAAGAAAGACGACGTCATCAAGGCCGTCTCCAGCACGAACGGCTTCGGCCAGGACATCATCGCGAAAATTCTTCCGATCGTCGCCCCGATCGTCCTCGCGTGGGCTGCTCGGCGGACTCCTCGGAGGAAAGAGCTAAACGATCCGGCAGCGCTATTCGCGCAGGATCGCACCCCACTTTTCGGCGGCGGAGGCAACCCCAGCCAGTTTGGCTTCGGTGGCCTCCGCCGCCGTTAGTGTGCGGTCCGGTGCGCGAAAACGCAGCGCGAACGTGAGGGACTTCGTGCCGGGCTCGACGCCTGAGCCTCTGTAGTCATCGACAAGTTCGGCGTGTTCGAGCAAGTCTCCAGCCCCGGCTACGAGGGCACCGAGCACGTCTCCCGCCTGGATAGTCGCCGCCACAACAAGCGACACGTCCTGCGTGGCAGCGGGCAGCGTCGCGATGGGGCTCGATACGACCTCCCGCGGTGCGAGCGCCATGAGTCGGCCAAGATCGATTTCCATTACGGCAACCCGGTTCGGCAGATCCAATTCGTGCGCAAGGGCGGGCAGAACTTCACCCGCTGTGCCGACACGCTCCTCGCCCAGGTACAAGGCCGCAGTGCGGCCGGGATGCAGCCCTTCGGAGGCGGTCGAACGCACGTCGAGAACGGCGCCCACTGCCAGAGCGACCTGGTCGGCAGCCGCCAGCGCATCAGCGAGTCCAGCGCCAACTGACGCCAGCCCGGGCTGTTTACGAATCACATCGCCCGTGAACAGAGCAGCGACATGCAATGGTTGATCAGGGATAGAGGCATCCAGCTCGCGCAGAACGGCATCCGCGGGGCGTTTGGTGCCAGAGGGCAACCCCGATTCACGACGTCCGATAGCTGCGCGTGGCTTAAACACCGCGCCAAGTTCGAAAAGAGCCAGATCGGTGAGGCCGCGGGACAAGTTGCGCTGGGCGACCGTGACGAGGCCAGCCAACAGTGAGGTGCGCAGGTATGGCGCAGCACCGTCCATGGGGTTCGCTAGCTCGACGGCGCTAGTCTGCCCGCCGAACATCCGAAGCTGCGCCGCCGAGACGAAAGGGTAGGCCATGACTTCGGTGAGCCCGTTGGCCGCCAGAACCGTCGATACCGACCGGCGATGGCGTTGCTCCCGCGTCAGGCCGCGTCCCGGTGGCGCCGTGGGCAGCACGGCCGGAATGCGGTCGTAGCCGAGGATGCGGGCAACCTCCTCGGCGAGATCCGCCTGATCCCGAAGGTCCGGACGCCAGGTGGGTGGCGTCACGAGTTCGCCAGCCTCCGAATCGATAACAACCGCTCCGATTGCCTCCAGTGCATCGATGCTCTCCCGGCTCGAGAAGTCGGCTCCGACGATCGAGTTAACGTAACCGGTGGGAAGCAGAATCGGGTCACGGTCGGGCATGGTCCCGACCTGCCAAGTATCAGCATCCGCTGTGCCGCCCGCGAGCTCGATCAGCAAGTCGACGGCGCGGTTGGCTGCAGCGACCGCCACCGCGGGGTCGACGCCACGCTCGAAACGGCGGGAGGCTTCACTGGGAAGTCGATGGCGGCGCGCGGAGCGTGCGATGGTGATGGGATCGAAATTTGCCGCCTCGATGAGCACATTCACCGTTGAGAGACTGTTTTCCGTGCGCTCCCCGCCCATCACGCCGGCAAGGCCGATCGGCCCTTCCTCGTCGGTGATGAGAAGATCCTCATGGTCGAGGCTACGCACCTGGCTGTCGAGGGTGGTGATTTTCTCCCCCTGCACTGCCCTGCGTACCGTAATTGCACCGCGGATCTTGTCTAGGTCGTAGGCGTGGAGAGGTTGACCAAGCTCGATCATGACGTAGTTGGAAATGTCGACGACCAGGGAGATCGAGCGGACGCCCGCGAGTTTCAGGCGGGCGATCATCCACGCCGGCGTGTGGCGAGATGGGTCAACGCCGCGCACGATGCGGGTGACGAATAGGGTGCAACCGTGATTGCCCCGGATGGGTGCGCGGTCATCGAGGATGACGGGGACTGGCACACTGTCGCCGGTGGCCGTCTCTGCCGCGGTATTGGACAACAGCCCTGGGTCCCGGAATGCCGCCCCCGTTGCGTGCGAGTACTCCCTCGCGATTCCGCGGATCGACAGCGCATAGCCGCGATCGGGAGTGACGTTGACCTCGACAGCCCAGTCGTCCAGGCCGAGGAGGGCGATGGCGTCCGTTCCGACCTCGGGGTCTAATCCGAGTTCGGCGAGACGGAGGATGCCATCGTGTTCGTCGCCGAGACCCAGTTCGCGGGCTGACGCGATCATGCCATCCGAAATGTGCCCGTACGTCTTACGGGCAGCGATGGGGAAAGGGCCCGGCAGCACTGCGCCGGGAAGCGTGACGACAACCTTGTCGCCGACGTGAAAGTTGTGTGCGCCACACACAATGCCGCGAACGTCATCCGCTGACACCCGCACCTGGCACCAGCGAATCGTTTTGCCGTTGTCGTGCGGTTCATCAGCGAATTCCAGTACCTGGCCGACGACGATAGGGCCCTCGAGCCCGAAGGTGTGAAGGTCTTCCTCTTCGAGGCCAACCCGCACGAGTGCTGCGTGGAGTTCATCGGGCGTAATGGAAACTGGAGCGTCGACGAACTCACGGAGCCAACTGACCGGAACGCGCATCAGACCACCATCCCGAACTGCTGGGAGAACCGGATATCGCCCTCGACCATGTCGCGCATGTCCTTCAGTTCGTTCCGGAACATCAACGTGCGCTCAATACCCATCCCGAAGGCGAAACCCTGATATTCATCGGGGTTGATACCGGCAGCACGCAGCACATTCCGGTTGACCATGCCGCAACCGCCCCATTCGATCCAACGAGCACCGCCCTTGGCGTTCGGCTGCCAGACATCCATTTCCGCGCTCGGTTCTGTGAACGGGAAGAAGTTGGGGCGCAGGCGAATCTTCGCCTCCTGGCCGAACATGAGCCTCGCGAAATGCTCGAGCGTTCCGCGCAAATGGGCCATTGTCAGGCCTTTATCGATCGCGATTCCCTCCACCTGGTGGAAGACCGGCGTGTGGGTGGCATCGAGCTCGTCCTTGCGGAAGACTTTCCCCGGTGCGACAACATAGACCGGCAGTTCACGGGTGAGGAGGCTTCGAATCTGCACCGGTGACGTCTGGCTGCGCAGGACAAGTTGGGATCCGACCGGCTCGACGAAGAAAGTGTCCTGCTCGGAACGAGCCGGATGGTCGGAATCGGTGTTGAGAGCATCGAAGTTGAACCATTCATTCTCAAGTTCAGGGCCTTCGGCAATCTCCCACCCCATGCCGATAAAGATGTCGCCGATCTGCTCCATGAGAAGGTTGAGCGGATGGCGTGCGCCAGGAGTCCACCGCCGCGGAACCGCCGTGACGTCGACGGCTTCTGCAGCGAGCTGGGCCGCCTCCTCCGCGGCGAAAAGCTCCGCTTCCCTCGCATTCAGCGCCGCCGTCACCTGAGCTCTTGCCTGCCCGACGAGCTTTCCGGATGCCGCCTTCTGTTCGGCTGGCACGTTGCGCAGTTCACCGTTGAGTCTGGCCAGCGGCGAGCCGTCCCCGGCATGCTGGGCACGGACGGCCTTCAAGTCCTGAAGATTTGGGGCCTCAGAGATCGCCGCGAGCGCAGCATCCTTCGCTTCGGCGACGCTGTTTTCGGTGATGACGGAAGGCTCAGACACGAGACCCAAGTTTAGTGGGGTGGTGGGGAGGGTCCGTGAAGCGCTGGGCAAACGCAGACTCGTAGAGGCACACCGAGGCCGCCGTTGCAAGGTTCATCGATTCCGCCAGACCGTAAATCGGGACGCCGACTACGCGATCGGCCAGCGCGAGTTGCTCATCGGTGAGCCCTCGTGCTTCGTTCCCGAAAAGCCACGCTGTGGGTTGCGCAAGTACCCCTTCGCTCCGTGCTGAGAGCAGGTCATCCCCCTTGATATCGGCGGCCAGGATGTGAAGTCCGGCCGCCCGAGCTCGATCCAGAACTGCCTCAAGCTCGACATTCACGGCGATGGGCATGTGGAAGATCGACCCAGTCGACGCGCGGACGACTTTCGGGTTGTAGAGGTCGACGCTGCGTCCGCTGAGGATCACGCCATCCGCGCCCGCCGCATCCGCAGCACGGATGATGGTGCCGGCGTTACCGGGGTCACGGACCTCCTCGAGAATGGCGACCAGCTTCGGGGCACGCTCGTCACCGGCAGGGCGAAGGATGTCTTTGATGGACGTCGGAAACTGGTGGCACACCGCAATAATGCCCTGCGGGGTGACGGTGTCCGCCATAGCCTCCAGGACCTGCTCGGTGACGAATTCGACGTCAACCCCGGCGTCCACTGCCGTCTGCCCGATGTCGGTGTAACGCTCGAGGGCGGTGGGGGTTGCATACAATTCGACGACGAGCTCCGCACGGTAGGCAAGCGCCTCAGCGACCGCCTGCGGGCCTTCCAAGAGAAAAAGCCCGGTCGATGACCGGGCTTCCCTCTTGTGGAGCTTAGTGACGGCCCGGATCCGTGGGGAACGCGGGTTGTCGATCATAGGAACAGTCTAGGCAGCGGACTGGTCCTTGGGCGCGTTGATGTCCTTCGGCAGAGCCGCCTTCGCGGTGGCAACGATTGAGGCGAATGTTGCCGGCTCGCTCACTGCGAGCTCGGCGAGGATACGTCGGTCAACCTCGATGCCGGCCAGATTCATACCCTGGATGAGGCGGTTGTAGGTCATGCCGTTCTCGCGCGCGGCAGCGTTGATGCGCTGGATCCACAGGCGACGGAAGTCGCCTTTGCGCGCACGGCGGTCGCGGTAAGCGTAGACGAGCGAGTGGGTGACCTGCTCCTTCGCCTT
>JBDTCD010000041.1:0-17716 GCA_039923755.1 Terrimesophilobacter sp.
CGCACGCAGGCTGGTCAGCACCGAGTGGTTGGCATTGTAGTCAGCAGGGGTGACGGCGAGTGCCTCGGCGGCGAGGCCGTTGGTCTCGGTGACCGCGTCCGCGATCTTCGCATTCATGTCGGCCAACAGCTCGTTCACGGTCTTGGTGACCTTGGATGGCTTGGCCGCGAGTACGGCCGCGATCTTGGTTGCCGCTGATTGCAGCCTCGGGATCGCCCTCCCGGTGAGGCCGTCGGCACTCGCCGCAATATACGACTGACGCAGGCCGACGGCATACACACGCCACACGGTATAAATGCTCCGGTAGTCGGTCCGCGCCGTCGCAACGGTGGTGTCGTTCTTGATTTTGGTCTGGAGGGACTGCATCCCGCTCAGGTCCGCGTTGAGAGTCGATAGTATGGTCGCCTTGTCGGCGGCCGTGAGGGTGGTCTTGGCTGTCAGCCGAGTGATCCCGGTGTTGAGGGAAGTGATGCGCTTGGCGGTCTGGGTGGCCCCGGCCGCCTGAATCTCGCCGAGGCTGGACGAACCGTTCAGTTTCGGTGGCGCCGTTGTCGACGAGCTGGTGGCGAAGGCCGGGACGACCGCGGCCAGTGAGAGTGCGCACACGGTCGCGCTGACCGTTGCGATGGTGGCAAAACGCTTCATGGTGGAACCCCTGTCGTATCTGGTGCACGGACTGTGCAACTACGACAGTGCTGCAGCCTTGTATGCCGCCGATCAGCGCAATGTATGGGCTCGGTAAAGCGTTCGACGATGTTACACCCGGCCAGCGCGTTTCAGACGCGCCCGCCCGACTTACCCAACCGTGTGGCGGCCGCTCGATGCCCTGACCGGCAATCCTCGATACCAACGTGCCAACCTCCATCCGCAGACCTAACGCCCATTTTCATCGAACCGCCGACGCGGCACAGTCAGTTGGTCGGCCATACCCATCAGGCGGGGTGACAACCTAAGGACTGTCAGCAATGTTGAGAGCCTCGGATCTACCGCCGGAAGTACTTGACCGTCATGCGCTGTCGGCACCCAGGGACCTTTATTGGGCAGATCGGTCCAAACTCAGAGATGTGGTGGCGGCCACAGAGGCGGACGCTGACGATGATGAAGACAAGCGCGCCGAGAAGGCTGAGGCTCTTGATCGCATATGGATCAAAGAAAATATTACGGCCCGGGCTAGATTCCCATGCACTCCTTCGGACGTGCGAAACCGCTTCTCGCGCCGAGTCTCTTAACGGCGCCTTTTCTTGACCAAGCTTGCTGCAGTTCCTTGCGGAGTTCTGGCGGTGGTCTGCCGTGACGTGTTCGGTTCGCCGGTGGAGCTTTGCGGGCAAACAGGGAATAGCGAAAACGCAGAAATTACTCAAGCCCTTAATCGGAGGCCGGTCAAGAGTTGCGATAGAGGAACCGACGAGAGCGACAATTCAGCACCAAATGCTCCCTTGACATGCTTTCAATAATAGTTATAGTAAGTATTGAAATAAGTAACGAGCGACGGAGCCAGACCAACAATGACGATCGCCAGGCCTACAGACAACGGTGTGGACCCTCGCCGCTTTCCCGCTGACTTCAGATGGGGATTGGCCACCTCTGCGTACCAGATTGAAGGGGCGGCCGACGAAGGCGGACGTGGCCCGAGCATTTGGGACACATTCGCACACACACCGGGGCTCAGTCATAACGGCGACACCGGCGACGTGGCGTGCGATCACTACCACCGCTGGGAGTCAGACTTCGACCTCCTGGTAGAACTCGGTGCCACCGACTATCGGCTTTCGTTGTCCTGGTCTCGCCTGCAACCCTCGGGCACCGGGCCCCTCAATAAAGTTGCTGTTGATTTTTATGCGAGCCTTCTCGCTGGGCTTCGCGACCGCGGCATCCGCGCCTTGGTCACGCTCTACCACTGGGATCTCCCACAACACCTCGAGGATGCGGGCGGTTGGCCCGTCCGCGAAACCGCTTACCATTTTGCCGAGTACGCGCGTCTCGTTCTGACGGAACTCGGCGAACTTGCTGATGAATGGCTCACCCTCAATGAACCGTGGTGCAGTTCTTTTCTCGGATACGGCAATGGTGCTCACGCGCCGGGGCGCAGTAACTATCGCGATGCCGTGGCCGCTGCACACCACCTCAATCTTGCGCATGGCCTCGCGGTTGCGGAAATTCGCGCCATAAGACCGGATGCCCGGGTGGGCATCACCAATATCGTCACCGAGATCCTGCCGCTGACTTCTTCCATCGAGGATTTAGCGGCCGTCACCCGGCTGGATGCGGCCAGCAACCGCGTGTTCCTTGACCCCGTGTACCTCGGAGAATACTCCGCCGCCGTGTGGGAGACCCTGGGCGGCCTCGGGCTACGCGAGATTGTGGAACCCGGAGACCTCGAGATCATTGCGGCGCCAACCGATTTCGCGGGAGTCAACCATTACCAGCGAGTGATCACCTGGCACGAGGACGGTGCGGTACCTTTTGCTCTGGGCGAGCGGCCCGCAGAACCAGCGACGACCTCGTTCGGCTGGTCGGTCATTCCCGCGTCACTCACTGCCGTGCTCACTCGCGTTGCCGAAGACTTTACGACACTGCCGCTGTACGTCACCGAGAACGGTGCGAGCTTCCACGACTACGTCGACCCCAATGGCGAGGTCAACGACCATGAACGTGTCAGCTATTTGAGTGGCTATCTCTCGGCTGCCGCAGATGCGATCGAGTTCGGCGTCGATCTTCGCGGATACTACGCCTGGTCATTCCTTGACAACTTCGAGTGGGCTGAAGGCTACAGCAAGCGATTTGGACTCGTATATGTCGACTACCGCACTCAGGAGCGCATCCCCAAACGGAGCGCGCGCTGGTATCAGCAGCTCATATCCGCACACCAGTCGTCGATCGCAAATTTTGCTATGCAATCGCACCATCAATAACGAACACCGAGAAAAGGAAAGTCAATGAAACGAACAGCAATTTCAGTCCTGGCGGCCGTTGCGGCTGTCGGGATGACGATCGGGGTGGCCGGATGCACCGCAACGACCGCTCCCACGGTCGATGCGAAAGGCCCTCTCACGGTCTGGGTAATGGGCGACTCCGGAGCGAACTTTGAGAAGCTCGTTGCCGGGAGCGGAATTGACGTCAACGTTGTCGCGATCCCGTGGGACAGCATCGACGAAAAGCTCACGACAGCCGTTGCCTCTGGCTCCGGCCCCGATGTGCTCGAGATCGGTCTCTCAAAGCTCGCAACGTTTGCGGCAGCAGGGGCATTGATGCCACTAGACGGTGTCATCGGTAACTACCCTGGACTCGCGCCAAAGAACTTCCCGGACGGTGTTGCTGGAACCTCGACCGCGGTAGGCGGAAAGATTGTGAGCATCCCGTGGACAAGTGACACCCGCGTGCTCTTCACTCGCACAGACATCCTCGCCGCCAATGGCATCGACGCGCCACCCGCCACGTGGCAGGAACTTCGTACTGATGCGAAGAAACTTGCCACGCGCGGCGCCGGCCAGTTCGGCTATTACATTCCCCAGTGGGATGCTCCGCTGCCGATAGAAATGACCTGGAGCATGGGCGGCAACGTGATAGACGCGAAAGGCAACGTGAACTTCGACACCCCAGCGTTCTCCGACGCCGTCGACCTCTACACGGGTCTTTACGCTGACGGCAGTGTCCCCAAGAACAGTGACTTCGATCAGCAACAGGGATTCATCTCCGGCGTCGCTCCGATGCTGGTGAGTGGCCCCTACCTGGGCAAGGGAATCACGGATGCGGCTCCCGAACTTGTTGGCAAGTGGAAGGCAAGTCCGTTGCCAGCAGGCGCAGGAGGTTCGATCTCGCTGTTCGCCGGATCGAATTTGGGAATTTGGCACAACACGACTCACAAGGACGCAGCACTCAAGCTGCTGGAATATGTGTCGCAACCCAAGCAACAGTTGGCTTGGTATGGCATGACTGGCCAGCTTCCCACCGTGAAGGCCGCCCTTTCGGACCCCACCCTCAATGCGGACCCGAACGTCAAGGTGTACACGGACCAACTCGCCACCGCGCGAGTGCTGCCGATCGTGGCCAACTGGGACGGCGTAGTGGGCACCGGGCTGCTCAATGCCCTCAACGCAATCGTATTGAACGGCGCTGACCGCGACGCGACCCTGAAGAAGTTCTATTCAGAGACCGCCGGGTTCTCGATCAAGTAGTACCGTGGGGCCGCCGGTATAGACCTCGGCGGCCCCACATCTGTCCGCGTGCGATCAGGAAGGAGCACGGTGCGCAATCGCCTGACTCCCTACCTGTTCGTCTCCCCGGCGATGTTGTTGCTCCTGACGTTCGGGATCTTCCCGATACTCGTCGCGGCCGTCATCAGTACGACCAACATGAACATCTCCGCGTTTGCTAGCTGGAGCAACGTCGACTTCGTCGGGCTCGACAATTTCACAAAACTGTTCGCCGATCCTGACTTTTGGCAGGCCCTCGGCAACACGGTTCTCTATGCGGTGGTCGGCGTTCCCGCGATCGTGTTGCTGTCGTTGGGGACGGCACTCCTGCTCAATCGAAGCCAGAACGGATTCTTCCGCGCGCTTCGCTCGTTCTATTTCGTCCCCGCGATCACGGCCATTGTCGCTGTCGCCCTCGTGTGGAGCTATCTCTACAACACTCAATTCGGCCTCTTCAACTACCTCTTGTCGCTCGTGGGCGCCGAGCCCGTGCAGTGGTTGAGCGACCCCTGGCTCGCAAAGTTTTCCGTCGGCCTTGTTGCCGTCTGGCGCGGGACCGGCCTCAACATCATCATCTTCCTGGCCGCGCTTCAGGGCGTACCCAAGGAGTACCTGGAGGCGGCATCCATTGATGGTGCCGGTGAATGGCGCAGGACCTTCTCCATCACGATTCCGCTTTTGCGATTTGCGATCTTCTTCGTTTCCATCACGACCACCATTGCGTGGTTGCAGTTCTTCGATGAACCTTTTGTGCTCACCGACGGGGGGCCGCTCGGGGCTACGGCATCCGTGTCTATCTTCCTGTACAAGGAAGGCTTCCGGCTCAACCAGTTCGGCTATGCAAGCGCGGGCTCGGTGGTGTTGTTCGCCATCATTGCGATCATCACCCTTGTGCAACTTCGGCTGAGGAGGGCGGACGATGACTACTGACCGGTCCCAGTTGCTCGCTCGTCGACGCCTCAACGTTCTTGTCGCTGCTGCCTTAGGTGCCGGCGCGCTGATCACCGCATTTCCGTTGTTTTGGATGATCGCAACGTCGTTTAAACCACAACGCGAATCCGTCGACTTCCCGCCCACGCTGCTCCCGCAGGAACCGACGTTCCAGTGGTATCAAACGCTCTTCACCGAGTTGGACTTTGGCCGCTATTTCGTCAACACGATCATTGTCGTGCTCATTGGGTTCGTGGGGCTCATGTTCATGGCCATGGCAGGCTACGCCTTCGCGAAGTTCGACTTCCGCGGACGCCGTTGGATGTTCTTCCTCGTCCTGGCGACGATGATGATTCCGATCCAGGTGACGATGATCCCGACCTATCTGATCATCAACGGGATGAAATTGACGAACACTCTCGTCGGGATCGCACTTCCCACGCTGGTATCCGGCTTCAGCATCTTTCTGTTCCGTCAGTTCATGACCACGATTCCGACCGAACTGCTCGAGGCCGCTCGCATTGACGGTGCAGGGGAATTCCGTACCTTCTGGCAAATTGTGCTGCCCATGTCCAAGCCCATCCTCGCGGTGCAGGTCGTGCTGACCTTCATTTCGGGCTGGAACAGTTTCCTCTGGCCACTCATCATCGCAAGCGACCAGAAGCTCTACACGCTCTCGGTAGGGCTTGCGCTGCTCAATAAGCAGCTCTCCGTCAACCCGTCGTTGCAAATGGCGGCGGCGACGGTGATGGTTGTGCCGATCCTCATCGTCTTCATGATTTTCCAGCGGTACGTCATCCAGGGCTTCGCGCTCTCCGGACTCAAATGAAAGCGATCTTCGTGACCGATAAGTCTCCATCCGCCCGATTCCAACGCCGGCCCGCGTCTTTCGACGGGTTCGTGCATGCGCGCAATGCGCAACTTGTCGACGGATCCGGACGAGAACTCCTGCTTCGGGGTGTGGGCCTGGGCAATTGGATGCTGCCAGAGGGCTACATGTGGGGCTTCGGAAAGGGTGCCGAATCGCCACGCCAGATTGAGGCTCTTGTGACGCGGCTCATCGGAGAGGAGAGCGCTGACCGATTCTGGGAGTCGTTCCGAGACTCCTTCATCACCGAGGCTGACATCGAACGGATAGCCAGGAGCGGGTTCGATCACGTGCGCCTGCCGATCAACTCACGCGTGATTCAGGATGAGATGGGAGATCCGATCGAGGCCGGGTACGCGATGATCGACCGACTTATCGGATGGTGCAGAACCCACCGGTTGTGGGTCCTGCTCGATCTGCATGGTGCCCCTGGCGGACAAACTGGAACCAATATTGACGACTCACCTCACGGTCAACCAGAACTTTTCATGGACACGCGCTACCGCGATCTCATCCGCCGTCTCTGGCGGGACCTCGCTACACGCTACGCAGACGAAACAGTTGTGCTCGGCTACGACCTGCTCAACGAACCACTTCCTGATGAGTGGCAGCACACCTATGCCGTGGAACTGGTTGAGCTGTACCGTGACCTCACTCGGGATATTCGCGCGATCGACCCTGACCATCTGATCGTTTACGAAGGATCGCACTGGGCTACGAACTGGGACATGTTCACCGAGGTGTGGGACGGGAATTCGCTACTCCAATTTCACAAATACTGGTCATCGCCCGACCGGGCAAGCATCTCCCGATTTTTGGAGACTCGCGATCAATTGGGGCTGCCGATCTATATGGGTGAGGGCGGCGAAAACACCCTTGAGTGGCTCTACGCGGCCTTCCGGCTGTACGAATCGCACAACATCGGATGGAACTTCTGGCCGTGGAAGAAGGTGGAGACCCGCACCTCTCCCGTCTCCATTGCGGCACCGGATGGTTGGGACCTTGTCGTTGCGAGCGTTACTGATCCGACGGCTATCTCGCGCGACGAGGCGCAACGCGTATTCAATGACCTCTTGGTCGCCATGCGAATTGAGAACTGCACGTGGCAGCGGGACGTCATCGCCGCACTGCTGGCGGAGAGTCCACGTGTTGTTCCGGCGTGGGGCTTTGGCTATCGCGGCGAAGGGGAATCCTACTCGAGCGTGTTGGCCAAGCCCATCGAGGGCATCCGTGCGCACGACGCAGTCAACATGCGCTGGGCGTGGGACGGTAATAACCCGGCAAACCCGTTCGAGCAATTTGACGGCCGTGACTATCTGCCCGAAGAGGAACTTACCGTCGAGTTGGCTGCGGGCGACTGGCTAGAGTTCGAGATGACGGAAATCGAAGGCGCACAGGTGGTTGACCAGTTCGGAACTGAGGTGCCATTCCTTGTGACGCGCACGAGCAGAGGCTTGCGGGTGACGGCAACCGCGGCGGGGTCGCTGTCGAGGATCTATCCGATCCCGGCCACGGGAAATTGGTAGGTTTGGGCTCAATGGCCACACGAAGATTACCGTCACAAGAGTCTGCGAATGGTTTCGCCCCGGCCACGGTCAGTGACGTTCGGCAACGCAACCGTTCGCAGGCGTTGCGCGCCATCATTCGCTCGGGGGAGACCTCAAGGGCGGAGTTGGCCCGCGAGTCTGGGCTCTCTGTGGCGTCGATCACCAACATCGCTACAGAGTTGATCTCGGAGGGCCTGGTCATGGAGGCCGGCTCCGTGGCGTCGAGCGGTGGACGGCCCGTCACTTTGCTCGCGCCCAATCCCGATGGGGCGTATTTTCTTGGGGCCGATGTGGGAGAGCGCGGCGTTGCCGTGGAACTTTTCGACCTTGCGATGAATCGAGTCGATCGCGAGTTTCGCGGCGGTCTCGAGGGGGAGCCGTTAGAGGCGATCACGTCGGACCTCGGCGCCGCTTTGGATGCTCTTCGCGCACGCAATCCACGCGCGTGGGAGAGGATGGTAGGAATTGGCCTTGGTGTGCCCGGGATTGTAGAGACGGACGCAAACGGCGAACAAGTGCTGTACGCGCAAAGCCTCGGGTGGTCGCCCATTGCCGTGTCAGATCTGGTCACCCAGGACTTCCCCGTTTTTGCCGAAAATGGGGCAAAGACCCAA
Organism: Terrimesophilobacter sp.; assembly: GCA_039923755.1. Classification (GTDB taxonomy): domain Bacteria; phylum Actinomycetota; class Actinomycetes; order Actinomycetales; family Microbacteriaceae; genus Terrimesophilobacter. Next base: position 8,153 of record JBDTCD010000041.1, read on the forward strand.
GCAATGGCCGAGTTGTGGGATGGCGCAGCTCGCGGAGTTGGCGAAGCCCTTGTCGTGCTCCTGGGTCGCGGTGTCGGGCTGGCCATTATCAGTGGCGGCGAGCTTGCCCACGGCCTTAACAGCAGCGCTGGCGAGTGGGGACACGTCAAAATCGTGCAGGGTGGCAAATCCTGTCGGTGCGGAGGGCGAGGGTGCGTCGAAGCGTACGTCGGCGCCGACGCGATCCTTGCGTCATGGCGTGAGCGTGGCGGTCAGTTTTCCGGTACTGGTTGGCGCGCACTCAGCGAGCTCTTCGCCGCAGAGCAGTCCGGTGACACCGTGGCTATGACTGTCGTCGAGGATCTCGTCCAAACGTTGGGAGCCGCCCTTGGTGGCCTGATCAACCTCACTAATCCAGAACGTGTGATTATCGGCGGATGGGTCGGCCTCCAGCTCATGGAAAGCGTGGCATCCCGAGTCGAACATGCTATCCGGGCTGAGTCATTAACTCGACCCGGGTCGCAGTTCGAGCTAGTCCCGTGCCGGTTCGGCGGTGACACAGTCGCGCTTGGCGCTGCCGTCATGCCCTTGCGCGCATTGCTTAGTGAGCCAAGGGGAAACCGCTCAGCGACCGGGGCGCTTCCTCCTTCTGCCCGTCGGTGACATCACGAGGACCTGCAGACAAGCACTCATCTTCATGGTTCGCGTCGCACTCTTCAGGGTTCGTGCCACTGAGCCACTCACGTTGGTGAAAGGCTTCACAACCGAGAGAGTCTGGAGGTGAGCGCCCCTTTCCTCTCTCAGCGGTTGCCTTTTGTGCAGGTTTGCTCTGATGCGGTCTGGCCGGTGATGTTGGACGGCAAGGCAACCACAGTCGATGGGGGAGCGGAAGCCGAAGGAGCAGGGCTCGAAGGAGCCGAGGCCGAAGGAGTCGGTGGAGCGGATGGTGCTGCGGGCGAGGCGGGGAGACTCACGACGGCGGCAGGCCCAACTTTTCCGGTCAACTGGACTTGCTGATCTGCGACCAGCGCGGCGTTGAGAATGTTCGCCGACCCCGAATCCGGAACGACCCTGCCGGGGTAAGCCGGATCACTTCGTGACGGATACTGCACAAAAACAATATTGTTCAGGCTCAAATTCTTCAACGCAAGAGCGATTGCCACGAGCGTCGTGGGTTGCGAGAGGGTGTCGGAAAGTTGCATATTCGACAGCGTGGCGTGAGCAAGAGAAAACAAGGTGACAGGGTTACTCAGTACTCCAGCACTGGTGATCTTGCGCAGCAACGCCGAAAGAAAGAGCTGCTGATTGCTGATTCGGCCAAGGTCACTGCCATCTCCGATGCCATGGCGGCTTCGCACGAAAGCCAGTGCTTTCGCACCGACCAACGTTTGTTGCCCTGCGGCAAGGTCAAGCCCGGAGTATCGGTCGACGACCCGAGTTGCCAAGCAAACGGTCACGCCACCAACCGCGTTGGACATGGCAATGACTCCATCGAAGCTGATCTCGGCCGCGTAGGGGATGCTCAGCCCCGTCAATTTCTCTGCAGCCAGCACCACACACGACAGGCCACCACGCGACAGGGTGGTGTTGAACATTTGCATGCTCGCCGCTGGAGAAAAACCTTTGCCGTCTGGGCATCGAGGAATGGACACGAGAAGATCTCGCGGAATGCTCACCACCACTGCACTTTTGTGATCGGCCGCGATATGAAGCACCATGGTGACATCGTTGTTCCCTGCGCCCGAGCTTCCCGCTAACTCAGCCGCCGAATTGAACGGGCCTCCTTGGCCGGTCCTGGTATCCGTTCCTGTCAGCAGAACGTTGACGGACCCCTCAATGGAGCCGACGGCTGGCACGGGGCGCGCCGATTGCCCAGGGAGGGTGGCTAAATGGATTCCTGGCTTGATCGCCGAAACGGTCTCCACCACAGCGAACGCGACGACCCCTCCGGTACTGACAACGACAACAGCCACGACCGCCGCGACGAGTTTCATCAGGGCTGCAAAAAGGTTGACGGTCTTTTGCCTGCCATGCCGTATCGGCGCCGAACCCCGCACGCTCGCATGCCTGGATCCCGAGGGGCGTTTGCCCGCCCGGCGCCGGCGTGGACGGCTCTCTAACTTGTCAGTCATGTGGCTCCATTCAGATCCAGCCACATCGGCTCTCACGGGGATCAAAAGTAGGTACACGCAAAATCTAACTGAGATAGCTGGGAAATTACGCTCGATTCTGCTGCAACCTTGGATGCGCAAAACTGGTTAGTTATATTGTGTATCGTCTATCAATCGCGTAGATTGTCTAACAATATTAAAGCGAGGCAGTCATGACGATCGAGCAAGCCGGGGGAGTGCTTCCCGACGCGATCTACGATGCAGTGCGCGCCGACATTCTTGATCAGACGGAAACCCCCGGTTCGGCGTTGACCGAGTCCGCGATCGCCGCGAGATTCGGGGTCGCACGTCCCACCGCGAAGCTTGCCCTCGAAAGGCTCGTTGGTGAGGGGCTGCTCCGCCGCGAGCATCACAAGACCGCTCGTATTCCGCAACTCAGCCGCGAGGACATCAGCGACGTCTTCGAGAACCGTGCCATTATCGAGTCGGTCGCGAGCAGCGCACTCGCACGCGCCGGTGCGGTGCCGCCCGCGGCAGTTGCCGCGCACCGTCGGCTCGTGACTTCCGCTGCGGCGGGTGACTTTGCCCGCGATGACATCGCGTTTCACCGTGCACTTGTTGCGGGGCAACCGAGCCCCCGCCTTACTCGAATGCACGAGGTTCTGATGGGGGAAGTCGAGCTCGGCATCGGGCAAGTGCAGGCACACCACCTCCTTGCTGCTGCCGATGTTGCGGAACAGCACCAAAACATCCTGAATGCCATCGTCGCCGGCGATCCCGTCCTTGCGGAGCGCCTCACCCGCGATCACATCAATGGTGCTCGCGAAGCACTTCTCGCCCACTACGATGCGAACTCCGAGAAATGAGATAGCCATGGTCCGCGCCATCACGAAAGTCAAGCGGCAGTTCCCGCGCCCAGCTGAAGTGCTCGACCTGATGAAATTCAAGAAGCCTGAGCTGAACGGGAAGACGCGTCGACTCGCCTCCGCGTTAACGATTGCCGACCTGCGCACCATTGCGCAGCGCCGTACGCCGAAGGCCGCGTTCGACTACACCGATGGTGCTGCGGAGGGAGAGATCTCCCTGGCCCGTGCGCGGCAGGCCTTCGAGGATGTCGAGTTCCATCCCTCTGTCTTGCGTGACGTGTCGACCGTCGATACGCGGTGCACGGTGTTCGGTGGCCCTTCAGCGCTACCGTTCGGCATTGCACCGACTGGTTTTACTCGCCTGATGCAGACCGAGGGCGAGATCGCGGGAGCCGGGGCGGCCGGTGCCGCAGGCATCCCGTTCACTCTCTCGACGCTGGGTACCACGTCGATTGAGGACGTGCGCGCCGTCAACCCAGACGGACGCAACTGGTTTCAGCTCTACGTGATGCGCGAACGCGAAATTTCCTATGAACTCACGCGTCGTGCGGCCGCCGCCGGATTCGACACCCTGTTCTTTACGGTCGATACGCCCGTTGCAGGTGCGCGCCTTCGTGACAAGCGCAATGGTTTCTCCATCCCGCCGCAACTCACTCCGGGGACCATCATCAACGCGCTGCCACGCCCGTGGTGGTGGTGGGACTTCCTCACAACACCCAAGTTGGAGTTCGCGTCCCTCTCGTCAACGGGTGGCACTGTCGGCGAGCTGCTCGACGCGGCAATGGACCCGTCGATCTCGTTCGCTGACCTGGAGGTGATCCGCAGTATTTGGCCGGGAAAGCTCGTCATCAAAGGGGTGCAATCGGTCTCGGATGCTAAAGCATTCGCCTCCGCGGGCGTCGATGGCATCGTGCTGTCAAACCATGGGGGGCGGCAACTCGACCGCGCGCCGATTCCATTCCACCTGTTGCCATCCGTCGTGAAGGAGGTCGGCAAGGACCTCGACGTAACGGTCGATACCGGCATCATGAACGGTGCGGACATCGTGGCCGCGATCGCGCTCGGCGCGAAGTTCACCCTCATCGGACGCGCCTATCTTTATGGGCTCATGGCGGGCGGCCGGGCGGGCGTGGACCGGACGATCGAGATCCTCTCCGGAGAGATCGTGCGCACGATGAAGCTACTCGGCGTGCACGCGCTTGCCGAGCTCGAACCGAAACACGTGACCCAGCTTGTGCGTCTCGTCCCCCGGTCTCTGAAAACCCTGTGACCGCACCTCTTCCGTTTTATGGGTCGGCCCGAGGTTACCGGCCGGGGTATCCGCTCTAGTTGAGGAGGGCTGAACGCAGCGTCGACGTCATCCACTCCACAAACTCGTCGACGGTGTAACCTGACGTGCGCACGAGCAGGTCATAGGATTCTGGGCTTCCGATGACCCAGGCCGTGTCGGCGGCAGATTCGGCAGTCAGTCCTGCGCGGAGTGCATCGGGAGGGATCATTCCGACAATGGTCCGCATGGTGGCTCGACGCATCGTCTGAAGCTCCTGCCAGTCGGCGGCGATCTCCGGATCTGCGGCGGCGGCATCCCGATACAACTTCCACGCGGTCGCAGAGCGAGAAGCAACCAACCCCACGGTGGCCGCGAGCTCGTCGACGATCTGGGTCGCCTGCAGGCCGACGAAACGTTCGACCACCTCGTCGGGGGAGCCAGCTGAGCCGGCAAGCACCGACTCGATGTATCCGTGAAGCAGGGTGCGCTTACTTCCCCACGCGAGGTACAGAGTCTGCACGGTGACCCCGGCCCGTTTCGCGATCCGCCCGACGGTCGCCGCCGTGTATCCACGCTCGGCAAACTCTTCACCCGCCGCAAGCATCAACCGGCGACGAGTCTCGGCACGAATTGCCGAGCCGACCGCCTGTTGACGGCTGACGGGGGTCCGATGTGGCGAGGTCATAGACGCCACACTATCAATGGTTTAGAGTGTCATTCAAGTGAGTTAGAGTTTAAGTCTAAATCATGGTGAGGTGCGCCGATGGCTGATTCATTTGATGTACCGTGGCGTCGCCCAGGTCGGCTCTCGTATTCGCGAAAACGCCGTGCAGCGTTCCTGCATCCACCCGTTACGGTGATTTCCCCACCCACCGACCTGCGGGTGGCGCGCGACGTCGAGATTCCGATGAAGGATGGTGTCATCCTGCGGGTCAACCTGTACCGGCCTGCGGGCGATGCTCCCGTGCCGGTCATCCTGTCGGCGCACCCGTATGGCAAAGACAAGCATCCGCACCGCACACGTCGTGGCTGGTCACTGAATTTCCAGTACCGCATCATGAACCAGTCCGAGCCGGTGGAAATTTCCAGCGAGACTGGCTGGGAGGCCCCCGACCCGGTGTGGTGGGTCTCGCACGGTTACGCGGTGATCAATGCCGACCTCCGCGGGGCAGGCACATCGGATGGTGTCGGATCGCTCTTCACGGATGCGGAGGCCGCCGACATTGTCGAGCTCATCGAGTGGGCTGGGGCCCAGCCCTGGTCGACGGGCAGGGTCGGAATGCTGGGAGTCTCCTACCTCGCGATCTCGCAATATAAGGCAGCCGCGCTGAACCCGCCGAGCCTCAAAGCGATCTGCCCGTGGGAGGGCTTCACGGACGCATATCGCGACTTCATGACCCCGGGCGGCGTTGAGGAAAATGGCTTTTCGAAGATTTGGCTTTTCATGTCCACCCGCGTCGCCCGGCTCAGTGCAGACATCGGAAAGGAGCGCAAAGCCCACCCTCTTCGAGATCAATGGTGGGACGCCATCACCCCCGACCTTGCGGCGATCACGGTGCCGATGCTCGTGTGCACGAGCTTCTCGGATGACAACGTGCACAGCGCCGGATCGATGCGCGCGTTCCAGCGAGTGAGCTCGCCTGATCGATTCGCCTACGCGCATCACGGCCCAAAGTGGGCGACGTTTTACGGTGAGTCCGCGCGAGCCGCTCAACTCCAATTCTTCGAACGCTATTTGAAGGAGCGGGCTGTCCCCGCGCTGCCGCCCGTGCGTCTCGAGGTGCGGGAGAGTGCGAGTGCGATCGTCGAGGTACGCGACGAGCAGGAGTGGCCGCTCACGCGCACGGTGTGGACGGATCTCCATCTGGGCGCCGAAGGTACTTTGCAGGGCCCACCCACTGAGGCCGGCAGCATCCGGTTCAACCTCAGGCGGAACGCGGCCGCATTCACCTGGACGGTAGACGACGACGTCGAACTCACGGGGCCTATGGCTCTGAGGCTTTGGATGTCGCTGGAGGGTGTAAACGACGCGAACATCTTCGTCGGGGTGGAGAAGTGGCGCGATGGCCAGGTGGTGCCGTTTGAAGGCTCCTACGGATACGGTCGAGACCGCGTCACGTCCGGCCGACTGCGCGTCGCACTGCGCGAACTCGACGAGGAACTCTCCACGCCGTACCAGCCCGAGCACACGTTCCGCACGCCACAGCCGGTGGCGCGGGACGAGATCGTTGCCCTTGATATTCCACTTCTCGCGTCGTCGATCGTCTTCCGGGCGGGCGAGGAACTTCGACTCATTTTGGCTGGGCGCTATCTCGAGCCGCGGAACCCTCTATTCGGTCACTTTCCCGCGCATTACGTACCCAGTCGTCGCGGCCACGGCATAGTGCACTGGGGTGGGGATCATCCGTCTCGGCTACTCGTGCCCGTCGTGCCGGTCGCAGTACAGGGGATCCAACGAGAAGGGAGGTGCTGACTCCCTCACCCCGCCACCAAGCGCGACCGCTACACCTTTGGAGTGCGACGTTTCTCCGCGATGGAAGCCGCACGCTCGGCGAGCTTGCGCTGCACTGCTTCTTGCGCGTTATCGACCATGGCTGGGTCGATCGGCGCATTCACATGGTGATTGTGTCCGTTGTATTTCTCGATGTACGCGTCCAGTTCGGGCCCTGACTCCCACGACGTGATCAGGCTGTAGCGGGGAGTGACGCTGTCGTGCCACGTCGCATGCCAGAAACGCTGCGTGTCCACGATGATCTGGGATCCTGCAGGCAGCGGCAGGCGGATCTCAGAAGTCGGGTCATAGCGCTCCTCGCGCAACACGAGGTATGAGTCCGGATCCTCCGTCAGGTTGAAAAATCCGCGCACGATCCATCCGGTCTCCTCCGGGTTCAGGCGGTTGTTGTCGTCCTGATGCAGGTTGTACAGCGCATCGACGTAGGTGGTCGGCTGCAGTTCGATCACGCGGCACCGGCCTACGTTCGCACCCGGCTCCCGCGCCCGACGGGCAAGGTTCGGCGCCTTCGCGATCTGTGAGTCGATCCACACGCCATCCTTGTCGGTGCGCGGTGGCTGGTGGTTCCAGAACCCGTTGACCTCAATTTCGCCACGGGCACTTGCAAGTGGTGCAAAGCGGGTGTCGCCGGATGACTTCCACTCCACATACTCAAGGTCGAGCCACTCCTGCGGGTCGGTCGACTGGTCATACGAATCGAGGACCACGAAACCCTTCTCGTCGAGAAGCGCAGACCTTATGTAGCTCACGCGAGCCCTTTCAGTACGAGAGCCAGCACGTTTTTACAAGCTCACCTGAGCCAACACTAACAGTGGTGATGGCGCGGATAACTGGCGCGAGTCGAACAGCCTTAGCAGCTTCCCCACCTGCCCACACGGGCATTCTTCGCCACCGATTCCGCGGACGCGAACTGCCTCCAATAGGTATTGCTCGGCGGGATGTTGAGCGCCGTGGCATACCCCTTCTCGACCAGGTCGAGGTTCACCGATGTCCCATCCTTCTTCCACACGTAGAGGAGGCTCCGGCCATACTTGTCGAGCTTCGCCTTGTCTGCCATGATCCATACGGCGGTGCCCTTTGGGAGCATGTTGCGTACATAGTCGCGCGCTTTGATCGCGTAGCACTGCACCTCTGGACGCAACTCCGGTGTATCGATGCCGATCAGACGCACGGTGATCTCGTCTGCCCGTGCCGTGGTGCCGTCTGGCTGCAGGTAGAGAGTGTCGCCATCGTATACATACGCAATGTGGGACAGTGTGGCTCCGGCCGGTCGGGAAATGGTGGCAACGAGCGGTGGGTAATCAGAGGCAGACCTCGTCGGGATTGACGCATTAGTCGGTGCGGAGTGGGGTGTGTTCGTCGGGACATGGAGGTTCGCGACGAGCACGGCGATGGCGATGGCCAGGGCCACCGTGACGAGCAGGATCGCCGACAGCCTCTTCATCCCCACACTGTACCGAGGTCGGAGGGCTGAAAAAGGCTACAACTGCTGACGGATGAACGAACTGAGCTCCGACAGTTCGCTACCGGATACCGCGTGGCCGAGCCCTTCGTAGATTCTCTCCGTCAGCGTGGAGTGACGTGGCAGCCAGTCCGCCGTGTGATCGATAAGCGAGGCCGGGATCGCCTCATCCCTCGTACCGCGACCCCAGAAGACCGGGGGCAGACGTTCGGCAAGTCGGGCATCACCCGCGTTCGTTGAAGGCAACACGAATCCGCTCAGTTGCACGACGTAGTCGAAGCGATCGGGTTGCGTACGCAACATTTCGAGTGACATCGCGCCTCCCTGGGACAACCCGAGCAGGCCGATCCCGGTCGATGCCGTCGATTCGATCCATTCGATGAGAGCGTTCGTGACATCCGCAATCGAATCGAAGCGTTCTGTGGATGTCGAGTCGTCCGCCGGAAACCAGGTGTAGCCCTGCCCCGCACGCAGTGGTGCGCGAACGGAGGCGATCACCGGCTCCAGCGGGAGAGAGCGGGAGAACGCGAACATGTCGCCCTCGTTCGAACCGAAACCGTGCAGCAGAATAAGTAGTGGCCTGCCCGCCCGATCCCGCTCGGGGGCGGACCACATCACGGCATCCGAATCGATTCGCATGGATTCCCCTCGCTCGTTGGGTCAATCCTCCCACCGGGCCGCGCATGGGTCACAATGGAACATGAGTTCCGTCGGCACCCCAGACCCCAACTCCGGATGGCTGTCCGATGACGAGCTCACGAGCATCCGGATGCGGCTCCCGCTCCTGTATGTCGAGGCCGTCCCCGTGCGGATTGACGGTCTCGGTCAGGTGGTCGAGTTGGGTGTGCTGCTGCGGGCCTCGCCCACCGGAGAAATGACACGCACGCTCGTGTCGGGACGTGTTCTCTATGGGGAAACGCTGCGCGAAGCGCTGTTTCGCCACCTGGAAAAGGACCTCGGGCCGATGGCCTTCCCACAGCTTCCGCCTAGCCCAGTGCCGTTCTACGTTGCCGAGTACTTTCCGATGCCCGGGATTAGTGCGTTCACAGATGAGCGGCAGCACGCCGTGTCTCTCGCCTACGTCGTCCCTGTGACGGGAACCTGTGAGCCGAGACAGGATGCGCTCGAGGTCACGTGGCTGTCTCCTGAAGAGGCGGCGAGTGAGGAACTTTCGCGCGAAATGGAGGGCGGTCGTGGCACGTTGCTTCGTGCAGCGCTAGCGTCCGTCGGTTGTCTTCCGTAGCAGCACCACTCCCGCCACGTGCGGTGAGAGGTCCCAAACTTCCCTTCACAGACATCGGGAAGGGAAGTTTGGGACCTCTCAGAGGCTGCTAGCCCAGGGCGCGGCGGCCGCTACGGCGCTC
>JBDTCD010000042.1:0-12701 GCA_039923755.1 Terrimesophilobacter sp.
GATTCGTCGATCTGCTGCGGCGTGACGGCGCTGCCCCCTGAGTATTCATCCGCCTGCGATCCGAGCAAGACGAGCCGCTGGTTGGCGAGTGTGAAGAGTCCGCGAAGTCTCTCCTGCACGGATTCGAGGTTGAATGCCGTGCGCCTCGCGATGTCGACGGCCTCGCCGACCTGCGCCTGCTCGAGGTGAAGTTCGCGCAGTTTGTTCTGGTCCAGCTGTTCCTGCAGCACGATGCGTTCGGTCTTGCGTTCGGATTCGCTCCGACCGTGAAGCGTGAGCGCCGAGCGCAGTGTCACGACCTCGTCGGCGAGCAGCCTGGCTCTGGCATCCCGCACGGTCGCCGCAATCAGTTGAGCCTCTTTGGCGATTTCCGCCTGGTGCCCGAGCGGCTTAAGCTGCCGGCGAAGCTCGCCAGCAAGGTCGCTCAGGCGCGTGAGGTTCGCCTGCATCGCCTCCAGCTTGCGCAGGGTCTTCTCTTTGCGGCGACGGTGCTTCAGGATGCCCGCGGCCTCCTCGATGAATCCGCGGCGCTCCTCAGGGGTGGCGTGCAGCACCTGGTCGAGTTGTCCCTGGCCGACGATGACATGCATTTCGCGACCGAGCCCGGAATCGCTGAGTAGCTCCTGCACATCGAGAAGTCGGCATGATTCGCCATTGATCGCATAATCGCTGCCGCCGTTTCGGAACAAGGTGCGACTGATCGTCACCTCGGTGTAATCGATCGGAAGCGCGCCATCCGAGTTGTCGATCGTGAGGATGACTTCGGCGCGGCCGAGCGGCCCTTTCGTCGCGGTGCCAGCAAAGATGACGTCTTCCATCTTGCCTCCGCGGAGGGTTTTCGCACCCTGCTCCCCCATAACCCAGGCGAGGGCATCCACGACATTGGATTTGCCGGATCCGTTCGGCCCGACCACGCACGTGACACCTGGTTCAAACGCAAATGTCGTCGGTTGAGCGAAGGACTTGAACCCTTTGAGGGTCAGGCTCTTCAGGTACACCGCGGTGCCCTCCTCAGCCCGACAAAACTCATGCCCCTACGGTACCGGACGACAGGGGCCTTCTGACGTTGACAACAGTTCGGTCTCGATTGGTCGCGCGGGTATATGAGCGTTGTAGTCTGGTCGGCTTTGCACTTTCCGTCACTGCCGCCAGAGGAATCAACTGATGACCGCTTTCACGATCGACCAGATCGTCATTCCCGCGACGATCGATGCTCCCGATGCTGCGGACTTCATCGAGATGACGCGTGTTCGCAATGAGATCGAAGCGGACACGATGGGCAATAGTGATCTGGCCTATGACGCCGCCGAGCTCCTGCCAAACTGGCAAAACGACTATGAGCCGCAGATCTGCCTCGTGGCCAGAGTCGACGGGCAGATTGTGGCGCGCGCAATCTACCAGGCACCCATCGAGGACGGGTCGTCAGACGTGTGGTTCGACATCGAGGTGCTGCCTGCGTTTCGGAGGATCGGGATAGGCAATGCGCTCTTCGAGCGGCTTTGCGAGATGAGTGCAGCAGACGGTAGAACGGCGCAGCAGTCCTATGTCATTCACAAGGCGGCGGATGGCGGAGCCACACTGCCGTCACCAACTGGTTTCGGGGCTGTGCCACGTGACAATGCGGAAACCCGGTTTCTCCTTAAACGTGGCTTCGACTTGGAACAGGTGGAGCGGATAAGCCGACTTGAGCTCCCCTTGGATGCTGAGTCATTTGCAGGGTCGTTCGCTGTGGCGACGGAGGCGGCGGGACCTGACTATCGAATCGTGAACTGGACGGGTCGAACTCCCGAACAATGGCTGGCCGGCATCGCACTACTTCACCAGCGCATGAGCACGGATGCACCATGGGCCGGGATGGAGTTCACCGAGGAAGAGTGGGACGAAGACCGGGTTCGCGCGCTCGATGACCGCCGCGAGGTGAGCCCGCGTGCCATGCTCGTCACCGGTGTCGAGCATGTGCCGAGCGGCGTCCTCGCTGGATTCACCGAGCTCTCCGTCCCCCCGGAGGTCGAACGTCCGGTCGAACAGCAGGACACACTCGTGTTGAAGGAACACCGCGGCCACAAGCTCGGGATGCTGCTGAAGCTTGCCAACCTGCAATACCTGACTCAGACGCATCCGGGCCATCCCTCTGTGACCACATTCAATGCGGAGGAGAACCGCCCCATGCTCGGCGTGAACGAAGCGATCGGTTTCGTACCGGTCGGATTCGGCGGAGGGTGGAAAAGAGTGGTTTAACGCAGCCGCTGGCAGTGTGGGCAGAAGTGACTTCCCCGGTTCATGAACTGCTCCCGCACGATCGGGCGGCCGCAGCGCGGGCATGGCCTGCCCTGACGCCCATACGCGTTGAGCGAATTCGAAAAGTAGCCGGACTCGCCGTTCACGTTGAGGTATTGGGCGTCGAAACTCGTGCCACCCTCGGCGAGTGCCTTCGCGAGCACTACCCTCACCTCTGCGAGCAGCAACGTCGCGCGCGGTCGGCTCAGAGCATCCGTGGGCTGGTCATAATGGATGCGCGATGCCCACAACGCCTCATCCGCGTAGATGTTTCCGATGCCGCTCACGAGCGTTTGGTCGAGCAGCGCACGCTTGACCCCTGTGCGACGCTTGCGCAACCTGGTGATGAATCGCGCATCGTCGAAGTGCGGGTCGAGCGGGTCGCGCGCAATGTGGGCGACGGATGCGGGCACACGCTCGGTTGCGGCATCCACTGGCAGGTCAGCAACCGGCAGGAGATCGTCGATGGCCATCGAGCCGAAGATGCGCTGGTCCACGAAGTTGAGCCGAACGGCGCCGTGCTCCGGATGCTCAAGGTCGATCCGGATGCGCGTGCGCAAATCCTCCGCTCCCGGAGGCCGCAGCAGCACCTGCCCGCTCATCCCCAGATGGACAACGAGCGCTTCCCTGTTCCCAAATGAAGGCAATCCGGGTCGGGTCGGCGAACCGGCAACCGAAGTTGCGGGTACTTCCGATTCGACTGCCTTCATTTGGGCGGCCGACGGGCGCAGGGGGAGCCACAGGAACTTGCCGCGGCGGGCTGGCGCAGCAAGTACCGCGCCAGTGAGCCGGTCAATGAAATCCTCGGCAGGTCCCGGATGCCTCCGCAGCGATCGCTCGTCGAGAACCTCGACGTGCGTCACCGTGGCACCTGTGGCGAAGGGAGCCAGTCCGGCGCGCACCACCTCGACTTCGGGCAGTTCTGGCACGGTCAGCCAGTGGTGGAAACGGAGCCGGCATTCGCGATATCCGCGGCTGGTAGCTCTGCAGCGCCCTGCAGAATGGTCCACGCGCTCAGCGCCGCCGCCATCTCCGCATGCTTCTTGCTTGTCCCGTCACCAGAGGCAACCCTCTCGCCTCCGAGCACAACCGTCGCACGGAAACGCTTCGAGTGATCAGGGCCACTGTCGGTCACGTCGTAGTGCGGCAGCCCCATTCCTCGCGCGGCCGCAAGTTCCTGAAGGCTCGTTTTCGGGTCCATCGCAGCGCCGAAGCGATCGGGATTGTCCATGAGAGGGCGGATGAGCCGCAATACGAGGTCTGTTGCCACGTCTGCTCCGGCGTCCAGATACACCGCGCCAATGACGGCCTCGACCGTATCAGCGAGAATTGACGACTTCTCGCGCCCCCCGGTTTGCTCTTCACCCTTGCCGAGCCGGATGTAGCGGCCAAGGCCAATCCGCCGAGCCACTTCCGCTAGTGCAACACTGCTCACGAGACTCGCCCGTCTTTTGGCGAGTTCACCCTCATCGAGCGTCGGGTTCTCGGTGTACAGCATCACGGTGACGGCCTGGCCCAAGATGGAGTCGCCGAGAAATTCGAGGCGCTCGTTGTGGGCGATGGCACCGTTCTCATATGCATACGAGCGGTGAACGAGTGCCAATTCGAGGAGTGCAGGGCTCAGCGGGACGCCGATGGCATCTGCGAGCTCGCGGGCGTCGGGCGCTGGACCATCCCTGTCCCCGCTATCGCCCGTCATCCCCACGCTTCATCGCTCAGCTGCGTTTCTCACTCAGCAACGCTTCTCACTCAGCTCAAGGGCTGAATCAGACGTCGGCGACCTTGCGGCCCTTGTACTCCATGTACAGCGGAGTGCCGGTCGAGTCCTCCACGACCCTCGCGCGGTGCGGGAGGCTGTATACAACCTTGCCGCCTTCGATCGTTTTCACGAGGGTTGGAGGGGTTGCCTTCCACTGTGCGCGGCGCGCACGAGTGCTGGCGCGGGACATCTTGCGCTTGGGAACAGCCATGGTTATCTCTTCTCTTCGTCGGCGTCGATCTCGGCACCGGTCACGTCATTTTTTGTTGGCACAGCATTTGCCAGCCCAGCCAAACCGCCGAGCGCTGACCACCGCGGATCGACAGGAGCCTCATGTTCGTGGTCCGGGTGATCCAGGAGTCGCACCCCGCACTGCGGGCACAAGCCTGTACATTCGTCCTGGCAGACGGGCTGGAACGGAAGTGACAACACCACCGCGTCCCGAACTACCGGTTCGAGATCCACCAGTGTGTCCTGGATCTCGTAGTCGAATGCTTCGTCTTGAGAATACGCGAAAACCTCCTGAATTTCGACTTCGACCACGTGCTCGATGTCGATGAGGCACCTCACGCACTCCCCCCGCGCGATAGTTGACACGCCTGCGGTGACCAGAATGCCGTCGTGGAGGGACTCCAGGCGCACGTCGATGTGGATGGGCTCGCCCTCGCGCACCCCGATGACCGCATTGCCCCAGCCGTTGGGCGCGCTCGTCTCAACAGTGCGCTCGCGCATCTCGCCTGGCCGGTGGATGATATCGACGACGTCCAGCGTGAACGGAGTTTTCTTGGGATGTGCCACCGCTCAAGCCTAGTTTCTTTGAGTGCGCCTTACCTCCAGCGGGTCGACCGCTCGCCTCACGCCCACCGGGTCGTCAGAGCAGGCGTGCCGGCTGGCTCGGCGCTCGCCGACGCCGCCAGCGCCCGTGCTACAGCCTCGACGTCGCCGGAAATCGCTCCGGCAGTGACCCTAATGTAAGCCTGATCTGATTCAGCGGCAAAAAACGGTGACCCGCCCGCGACCCGGATACCGCGTGCCGCCAGCTGCAGGATCGCACCCTGCTCGTCGTCGACCGGCAGCCACGCGTTGATCCCATCGGCCTGACGCATGTCCAGTCCCAACTCCCGCAAGGCGTCCGTGAGCACTTTCTGGCGGGAGAAATACACGCGTCTCGCGTCGCTCACCTCCGCGACACTCTCCGACGAGGTGAGAAGGTCATGGAGGATCGTCTGCAGCATCCGGCTCGTCCATCCCGGCCCGAGCATCCGCCTCGCCTCGATGGCGTTGATGTGGTTCGCCGTACCGCCGAGAGCCGCAATGCGCAGATCGGGTCCGTGTGACTTCGAATAGCTCCGCACGTGAAGCACCCGATCCGGTATCCACGTCCCGAGGCTGACATCCGGGGCGGCGGTGATGTCGCCGGAGTGATCGTCCTCAATCACCATGACGTGGGCGAACGGAGTGTCATCACCGATCATGTGCGCAAGAATCTCCGCGCGTTCGGCCGTCATCGACGCGCCGGTGGGGTTCAGTGCGCGCGGCTGCAGGATAACGAGGGCGGGCGACCTGCGCAGCGCACGCCGGAATGACGCCGGCACGATGCCATGCTCGTCCACGTCGACCGGTTCGGCTTCGAGCCCGAGCCGTTTGAGAAGGTCGAAGAATGGCGGAAACCCCGGATTCTCCACGACGACCCGGTCACCAAACCGCGAAACCTGTTCGATGCTGCGGGAAATCGCATCCAGAGCGCCGTTGACGATCGTGATGGATTCGACCGGGTAGGGCCACGATGCGCTGAGCACACCGAGCAACTCGGGAATCACGGGTAGTTCCATGTATGCGGAGGTTTCCGCGCGCTGCGACACGCGTGACAGAGCCCGGCCGAGCCCGGGTAGAAGCTGCGGATCCGGCGTGCCCCTCGACAGGTCCAGGCCGGGAAGTCCGCTCCCGTCGAAGTTCGGCTGGCTGAAGCTGGAGCGCTCAGGAGTGACCGGTCCGCGCACGAAAGAGCCGTTTCGACCGTGCGATTCGATGAGCCCTGCCACCGCAAGAGCCTTCCACGCCTGGCTCACCGTTGCGGGGCTCACACCGAGGTCGGCCGCGAGTTCGCGTACCGTTGGGAGCCGGTCGCCGACGGCGAGTTCCCCCGAGGAAATGAGGCGCCCAAAAGCTGCCGAAATCCCCAACGGGGTTCGGCTTTCTATCCGATTGGTCAAGTTTTCCATTCTGACTTGCCTCACGTCAGTTTCGGCGACAGTATGAAGACTGTACGACATCAGTCGACACAAAACCTAAATGTTTAGGTTAATGAGTAACAAATAGGGCAAGGTCGCCCTGAGCTGGAGGCACCAATGAGCGTCAGTGGATCGAACATCGTTCGCGCAGCGATCACGCAAACTACGTGGACCGGCGATAAAGAGTCGATGATCGACAAGCACGAGAAATTCGCCAGGGATGCCGCAGCACAGGGAGCCCAGATCATCTGCTTCCAGGAACTCTTCTACGGCCCCTACTTCGGCATCACCGAGGACAAGAAGTACTACGCCTACGCCGAACCGTCGGATGGCCCCATCGTGCAGCGCTTCGCGAAGCTGGCAAAAGAGCTGAACATGGTGATGATTCTCCCCATCTACGAGGAGGAGATGCCGGGCCTCTATTACAACACCGCCGTCATCGTCGACTCGGACGGCACCATTCTCGGCCAGTACCGCAAGCACCACATTCCGCACCTGGATCGCTTCTGGGAGAAGTTCTACTTCCGACCCGGAAACATGGGCTACCCGGTGTTCGATACTTCCGTCGGCAAGGTGGGTCTTTACATTTGCTACGACCGGCACTTCCCTGAGGGATGGCGCGAGCTCGGTCTGAACGGCGCCGAAATAGTCTTCAACCCCAACGCCACAAAGCCCGGCCTCTCCAACCGATTGTGGGAGGTCGAAGGGCCGGCGGCCGCCGTGGCCAACGGCTACTACGTGCTCCAGCCGAACCGCGTCGGCCGCGAAGATAATGAATATGGCGAACTGGCCGTGGATTTTTACGGAACCAGCCAGGTCATTGACCCACGCGGGAACTTCGTCGGCGAGCGCGGCTCAGGCACGGACGAGGAGCTTCTGATCCGCGACCTCGACATGGATATGGTGCGCCAGATGCGCGATGACTGGCAGTTCTACCGCGACCGTCGGCCGGACTCCTACACCTCGATCCCTAAGCCTTAGACACGAGGAGGCCGCGCATGAAGACCCTCATCAAGAACGGAACCGTGGTGAACTCCACGGGCACAGCTCACGCTGACGTTCTCATCGACGGCGAAACGATCGCCGCAGTGCTCTCGCCCGGCTCCACCCTGCTCGGGTTCAACCTCGAGCAGAACGTGGACACGGTTATCGATGCCAAGGGGAAGTATGTGATTCCCGGTGGCATCGACGCCCACACCCACATGGAGATGCCGTTCGGCGGCACGTTCGCGAGCGACACCTACGAGAGCGGAACGCGGGCTGCCGCGTGGGGTGGCACGACGAGCATCGTCGACTTCGTTGTTCAGTACGCGGGCGAGAACGTGCTTGACCAGTACAAACTGTGGCACGAGAAGGCGGCGGGCAACTGCGCCATCGATTACGGATTCCACCAGATCCTCTCCGACATCCAGGACACATCGCTCACCGCGATGGACGAGTTGATCAACGAGGGCGTATCGAGCTTCAAATTGTTCATGGCGTACAAGGGGGTGTTCCTTTCGGACGACGGGCAAATCCTGCGCGCATTCCAGAAGGGTGCAGAGCTCGGCGCCATGATGATGATGCACGCGGAGAACGGCGCCGTGATCGACGTGCTCGTGCAGCAGGCACTCGCCGCAGGCAACACCTCGCCGTACTTCCACGGGCTCACGCGCCCATGGCAGGCGGAAGAGGAGGCCACCCACCGCGCCATCATGCTCGCGAATCTCACCGGGGCTCCGCTGTACGTCGTGCACGTGAGCGCGAAGCAAGCGGTCGAGCAGATCACCACGGCCCGCGACAACGGGCAGAACGTGTTCGGCGAGACATGCCCGCAATACCTGTACCTCTCGCTTGAGGAGCAGCTCGGGGCGTCAAGCAAGGAATGGGGCGACTTCGAGGGCGCCAAGTGGGTGTGCTCGACCCCCTTGCGCTCACGCGCCGAAGGCCACCAGCACCACATGTGGCAGAGCTTGCGTACGAACGACATCCAGATGGTCTCCACCGACCACTGCCCGTTCTGCATGAAGGGCCAGAAAGACATGGGTGTCGGGGACTTCTCGAAGATCCCTAACGGGATCGGCTCTGTGGAGCACCGCATGGATCTGCTGTACCAGGGCGTCGTCGACGGGCACATCACTCTTGAGCGTTGGGTCGAGGTCACGTCAACAACACCGGCCAGGATGTTCGGGATGTACGGCAAAAAGGGCGTCATCCAGCCCGGCGCAGACGGGGACGTCGTCATCTACGACCCGAACGGGCATACCTCGATCGGCTTAGGGAAGACGCACCACATGAACATGGACTACTCCGCGTGGGAAGGCTTCGAGATCGACGGGCACGTCGACACAGTCCTTTCCCGTGGAAAGGTCATCATCGACGACAACCAGTACCTCGGAAAGGCCGGCGATGGGAAGTTCTTCAAGCGCGGCCTTTCCCAATACCTGACCTGACCAGTCCCGTCGGTTGAGTAGCCGCCACCGGCGGCTTAACGACACCACAGACAAGAAAGATCTCAATGGATTTCGGAGCAGTACTTCAGACCAACCCGCCGTCGGCACGGACGGTGCAGTTGGCCAAGCTCGCCGAAGCGCACGGATTCAGTCACGTCTGGACGTTCGACTCGCACCTGCTGTGGCAAGAGCCGTACGTGATTTACAGCAAGATCCTGAGCGAAACGAATCGGATCATCGTCGGCCCGATGGTGACAAACCCGGCCACGCGCGACTGGACTGTCACAGCATCCATTTACGCCACTCTCAACGAGATGTACGGCAACCGCACCATCTGCGGAATCGGACGCGGCGACTCCGCTGTGCGAGTGACCAACGGTGCCCCAACCAATCTGACGACGCTGCGGGAGTCCATCCACGTCATCCGCGAACTCGCCAACTCCCGGTCGGTCGAATACAACGGTGCGACACTGCGATTCCCGTGGAGCACGGGGTCTTCGCTGGAGGTCTGGGTCGCAGCGTACGGCCCGTTAGCACTGAAACTCACCGGTGAGGTCGGAGACGGATTCATCCTGCAGATGGCCGACCTCGATGTCGCCGAGTGGATGATCAAGACGGTTCGGAATGCTGCCGACGCCGCAGGGCGCGACCCGATGTCGGTAAAGTTCTGCGTCGCTGCCCCGATGTACATCGGCGAGGACACGACCCACATGCGCGACCAGTGCCGTTGGTTCGGTGGAATGGTCGGCAACCATGTCGCGGACATTGTGGCCAAGTACGGAGAAGGCTCGGCGGTTCCCAAGGCGCTCACTGACTACATCAAAGGCCGCGAGGGCTACGACTACAACCAGCACGGTCAGGCGGGTAACACGCACGCCGATTTTGTGCCCGATGAGATCGTCGACCGATTCTGCCTGCTCGGTTCCGCGGATGACCACATTGACAAGCTCAAAACTCTCAAGGACATGGGCGTCAACCAGTTCGCCGGCTACCTGCAACACGACAACAAGGAAGAAACCCTGCGCGTATATGGCGAAACAGTGATCCCGGCCCTTGCAGAGCACATAGTAGCCAAGACCTGACATGACCCAGACTCCCACCCAGCAGTTCGATGCCGTCGCGGCGACTCCCGTGCGGAGTACTGTCGCGCCGAAGACGAGCCGAATCGTGGCGTGGAGAAGGACGATCCTCGGTGTCCTCGGCATTGTTCTCGTCGGTGTCATGTGGGAGGCATACAAGTTCCTCGGCCCCGATAAGGGATTCTCGATCGGCGAGGTCATCATCCTGCCGAGAACGAACGACATGTCGATGCCGCACATTGCCACCATGTTCGAGCGGCTCACCGAACCGCTCACGGGCGCCTCCAATTCGATCCTGATGTGGCAGGCCGTCGTCGAGGCATCCGAATTCTCGCTCTACGTGGCGGCGGTCGGCTGGATCATCGGCGTGACCGTTGGGCTCCTGCTCGCCCTCGTCATGCAGCGTTTCCGCACCGCGCAGTCGGCCGTGCTGCCCTGGATCATCCTCAGCCAGACGGTCCCGCTCATCGCCATCGCACCGCTCGTGCGGCGGTGGGGGGCGCAGATACAATTCGGCGACTTCGTCTGGGAGAACTGGATGTCTGTCGCCCTCATCGCGAGTTACCTCGCGTTCTTTCCGGTGTCGATCGGCGCCCTCAAGGGTCTCAATTCTCCGGACACGAACCACGTCGAGCTGTTCCGGTCGTTCGGAGTCGGGTGGTGGAAAACACTCTTCAAGCTCCGTATTCCGGCGAGCATCCCCTACCTGATGCCCGCGCTGCAGCTCGCCGCCGCCAACGCCGTGATCGGCACGATCGTCGCCGAGGTGTCGATCGGCCTCAAGGGCGGCATCGGCCGCATGGTGATCGAGTTCGCGGGCGCCGCAGGCGGAGACCCGGGTAAACCGTGGGCACCAATTTTCGGCGCTGTGGCCATCGGCCTTATTGCCGCAGGCGCAGTCGCCGTACTAGGACTCTTCGTTCGCCGCTACCGCCGCGGAGAGACGAACGCATGACAGACGAGGATGAGAAGAACATGACGTCAGAACCGACGACAACCCCCGCCGTTGTCGCCCTGAACGTGGGCAAGGTGTTCCCGGGCAAGAAGGGTGCGCGAGTCACCGCTCTCGAGGAGATCAACCTCACGGTCGCGCGGGGCGAATTCGTCGCGCTGATCGGGCCCTCCGGATGTGGCAAGAGCACGCTTATGCGCTTGATCGCCGACCTCGACCAACCCACGAGCGGCGAACTCACCGTCTTCGGTAAGACGGCGAAGCAGGCGCGACTCGACCAGGAGTATGGCATCGCCTTCCAGCAGGCGGGTCTCCTGCCGTGGCGAACGGTCCGCCAGAACATTGAGCTTCCGCTCGAGCTCCACAACGTGGGCAAATCCGCTCGCACTACGCGCTCGTCCGAACTACTCTCCCTGGTTGGCCTCACCGACTTCGGCGACAACTTCCCGGACCAGCTCTCCGGCGGTATGCAGCAGCGTGTCGCCATCGCGAGATCGCTCGCGGAGAGCCCGAACCTGCTGCTCATGGATGAGCCGTTCGGCGCGCTCGATGAAATGACGAGAGAGCACATGCAGGGCGAGCTCGCCCACATCTGCAGCGAAACGAACGCCGCAGTGGTGTTCGTGACCCACTCCATTCCGGAGGCAGTCTTCCTCTCCCACCGCGTCGTCGTGTTGTCGCCGCGGCCGGGGCGCATCCGCGCCATCGTCAATGTTGGTCTCGGCGGTTCCAGCGAACGCACGGATCACCTTCGCGAGAGCGAATCCTTCTTCTCCGCGGTCAGCGAAGTTCGTGAGCACCTGCACGGTACGACGGATGCCGTACCGCTGGGAGTGGACAACCGATGAAGGCGGCGTTCGGCGCGACGAAAGGGCTGGTCCCTCCGCTCCTTCTCGGCGTCGTCACGCTCCTCCTGTGGCAGGCCGCTGTAGCAGCGTTCGACATCAAACCCTTCGTCCTGCCGAGCCCTACCGCCATCGGCGGACAATTCTTCGCGAACATACCGACCGTCTGGTCGAACTCGGTCGTCACAGGCTTCAACTCGCTCGTCGGGCTGTTCATCGGTACCCTGCTCGGCATCCTGCTGGCCATCGTCGCTTCACTCGTGCGCATGATCGACGAACTCAGTTCGGCAGTCGTGGCAGCCGCCATGGTGTTGCCGATCGTCGCGCTCGCGCCTGTGCTGTACGGAATGTTCAGCGCGAGCCAGCAGACCGCCAGGCAGCTCGTCGCCTCACTTGCTGTTTTCGTTCCCGTCTACGTGAACACCCTGAAGGGCCTGCGGCAGGTTCGACCCGTGCACCGCGATCTGATGCGTGCGCACGCCGCCACGACCGGGCAAACCATACGGGTTGTCACGCTCCCCACTGCGCTGCCCTTCATTTTCACCGGCGTGCGCATCGCGTCGTCGCTCGCCGTCATCGCCGCCGTGATCGCCGAATACTTCGGCGGCCCCATCGGCGGTCTCGGAAAGTCGATCACGACTGCAGCGGCCGGCAGCAACTACCCGCTTGCGTGGGCGTACGTGCTCGGCTCCATTCTGCTCGGCCTCGTGTTCTATCTGGCCGTTCTCGGGCTCGAACGGTGGACTCTTCGCGCGCGCGGAACCTGATCGACACCAAGCATCCGCCACCGCGTGATGTACGACCCCTGCACAGTTCAATGAAGCACCAACAAGGAGGAAGCAATGCACAACCGCAAGAGAATACTGATGGGCGCAGCGGTCCTGGCCACCGCGTCCCTCGCCCTCGCCGGCTGCACGCCGCCAGGCTCCGGGGACACCCCCAAAGGTGATGGCGCGCTGACCCCGGTCACGCTCCAGCTCCAATGGTTCGCCCAGGCACAGTTCAGCGGGTACTACGCTGCGCTCGACCAGGGCTATTACAAGGATGAAGGTCTCGACGTCACGCTAAAGGAGGGTGGCGCGGACATCGTTCCGCAGGATGCCCTCACCTCGGGTGAGGCAGACTA
>JBDTCD010000043.1:0-8078 GCA_039923755.1 Terrimesophilobacter sp.
GCAGTGGGTTCCGGCCGTGCACAGTGTCGGCGCCCCGCTTCTCGACGGTGACAGCGATGTTCCATGGCCGTCCAACGACACGAAATACATCACTCACTTCCCGGAAACTCGGGAGATCTGGTCATTCGGTTCCGCTTACGGCGGCAATGCACTCCTGGCGAAAAAGTCCTTCGCGCTGCGCATTGCTTCAGTGATAGCTCGGGACGAAGGCTGGCTCGCCGAGCACATGCTTATTCTCAAAGTGACCAATCCGCGAGGGCGAGTGTTCCATGTGGCGGCGGCATTCCCGTCCGCTTGCGGCAAAACGAACCTCGCCATGCTTCGGCCGTCGATCCCGGGCTGGAAGGTTGAAACGATCGGCGACGATATCGCCTGGCTTCGCCCCGGCGCAGACGGAAGGCTTCGGGCAATCAACCCCGAGGCAGGATTCTTCGGTGTCGCACCCGGCACGAGCCGCACGACAAACGCCACCGCGATCGACACGATCTGGGGCAACACGATTTTCACGAACGTGGCGCTTCGCGATGACGGGGATGTGTGGTGGGAAGGACTGACCGACCATGCGCCAGAACACCTGATCGACTGGCACGGCAATGACTGGAGCCCGGCATCCGGAACACCGGCCGCCCACCCGAACTCGCGTTTCACCGTGTCCGCGCGCCAAGCGCCGTCGATCGCTGACTCGTGGGACGACCCGGAGGGTGTTGTCCTCGATGCGATCATCTTCGGCGGCCGTCGCGCCCACAATGTGCCACTTGTCGTCGAGGCGCGCGATTGGGAGCACGGAGTCTTCATGGGGGCGACCATTTCCTCGGAGCGCACCGCTGCCGCCGAGGGCAAAGTCGGTGAGCTTCGACGCGACCCATTCGCCATGATGCCGTTCTGCGGATACAACATGGCCGATCACTGGTC
Organism: Terrimesophilobacter sp.; assembly: GCA_039923755.1. GTDB lineage: Bacteria > Actinomycetota > Actinomycetes > Actinomycetales > Microbacteriaceae > Terrimesophilobacter. Next base: position 913 of record JBDTCD010000043.1, read on the forward strand.
GCACTGGCTCTCGATGGGTGAAAGCCTCCGCAAAAACGCGGTCGTCCCGCGCATCTTCCAGGTGAACTGGTTCCGCAAGGGTGACGATGGCAGCTTCCTTTGGCCCGGCTTCGCCGAGAACTCCCGAGTACTCGCGTGGATCCTCGATCGAGTCGACGCACAGGCAGGGGCACAGGACACACCGCTCGGCCTTGTGCCTCGCGCTGGCGGCATCCCTCGCGACGGTCTTGACGTGACCGACGAGGACTGGGACGAGCTGTTCGCCATCGACAAGAATGCGTGGCTCGACGAGCTCGCCGGGGTCGAGGGATTTTTCCGCACATTTGGCGATCGCCTGCCGGCCGCGCTACCACGTCAACTGGGCGATATCCGCGAACGGCTCGAAAAGTCTTAAACGCCAAGCTCCACTCCGCCCCAACGTTTGCGCCACCTGCTACGTCTATTAAGGTATGACGACGATTTCGCCGCGCGTGTATGCCGTCGCTCACGATCGAGTCCTGACCGCCAGAATGGGGTTGGCAAGAGAGAGGGCGTTGGTGTCCGAGCGAGCGCGAGAGGGGGCTTCCCCTGAATGGGAACGAGTGGTGACCCAGCTCGTCGCCGAACGTGGACCCGCCCTTGAGCGCTACGCATTTCTCCTCTGCGGAAATACGGATGATGCGGCAGACCTCGTTCAGGATGCCCTGGTCAAAACATTTGGCCGTCTGCGCAATGGCTTCACCGTATCGAGCGCTGAGGCGTACGTTCGCAAAGCGGTACTCAACACCTACCTCGATCGCGGCAGGCGCAAGACCCTGTGGCGACGCATCGCCCATCTTGAGGCAGTCCCGGAATCCCAGGAATCGGAGACTCCATCACGCGAGCTCCATCTCGATGTCCTCGGGCAACTGCGCCAGTTATCCCCTCGTGAGCGCGCCTGCGTCGTGCTCCGGTATTACGAGGATCTTAAGGTCGACGACATCGCCGAACTCCTCGGGATCAGCTCGGGCGCAGTCAAGCGCTACCTGAGCGACGCTCTGGCGAGGCTTGCCATCGTGCTGTCCGCCGACGGGTTCGGCGCGGAAGGAGGCCGAGGTGCCATCTGAGTCCGATTTCCGGGACGAGCTTCGGGGGTCGAGCGAAGTACCCACCCGCGGGATAGATACCGCGTCAGTTCTGCGACGTGTCCGTGCTCGCCGCGTCCCCAGGCAAGTGGCGTTCTCATCCCTGGCGTTGCTCGCCGTTGCCGGAGTTGCGACGCTCGGAGTCTGGACGTTGCCTGGGATGCTTGGGTCGCAAACTGGCGCGATGAACTCGGCTGTATCCGCTCCCCAGCCCGCGAGCGGAGCCGGAGATAGTAAGGGCGGGACTGCGGGGGCATCGGAAGCACCATCGGGAACCGGACAGTTCGCAAACGCCTGTGGAGCTCCGGTGGTGGCAGAGGCGCCCCACGCGACGGGTCTTCGTCTTACGCTCGAGTTCCCAGACTCTGCACCGGCAACCGGGACCGCCATCGAGGGGACTGTTCTCCTCACGAACACCAGCTCGACCCACGTGTCGGGAATGACCGCGGTGATGCCGTTCATGACGCTCTCCAGGGATGGAGTCATCGCATGGCACAGTAATGGCGCGATGGATTCGGCAGGAGTCGTCGTCGACCTCGCCCCCGGCGCGTCGATGCCCTATTCGGTGTCGGTCGTTCCGGTCCAGTGCGGCCCAGAGGATGAACTTGGCCCTGCTTTCCGCGCGGGGCTCCCGCCTATCGCAGCCGGCAAACTCCAGCTCAACGCTGAGATTGTCTTCCTTCCGGATTCATCCGGTGCAGAAGGCGAGATTCTCGTCACCGGGCCACCGGAAACCATCGACCTCCGCTGAGCGCCGGGCCGCTGACAGTCGTTAAACAACGCAGCGACCGTTGCCACAACGTTGGGGCAGCGATCGCGCGTTATCTCGGGGTGTCCTACTTCCGGTTGAGGAGGTAGAGCAAACCGGTCAGGGCCACCACGATAGCGAAGATGAGGCCGATCACCCAATTGGCGAGTGCGCCCACCCCTCCCACCACGCCGAGGAAGAATATCAGGGCCAGAAGGAACACGAGGAACATCGCCCACTTCGCGAGCCCGCGCGCCACTCGTTTCTGCATGATGGCGATTGCGCCCAGAAGCGTTCCTACCACGATAAGAATCGCAATGACCCAGCTCCAGTTTCCAGCCACCGGCACGTTGAAGATGGGCAGCAAGCCCCACAGCAGCGTTCCGAGTGCGGCGGCCGACAATCCAACCTTGCCGAGCATGCTGTTTCCCACCGCGCCATTGGATCCGGTTTCGCCCCATCCGACCAGAAAGAAGCCGATCGCTACCACGATGAGCCCTATGATTCCCAGCCATTTCGCGACATCCGTTGCTGTTCCGCCGGCCGCCAGAATCTCCATGATTGCCCAAAAGACGCCGCCAACGAGCATCCCTCCCCCGCCATACAAGCGCCAATTTGCGGTGTTCTTGTTCACGGTTGACATAGTCGCGTCCATTTCGTTTCGAAAACCGTCACTGCCGCGTTGACCGTGACGCGCTCATTGTCGCAGTACGCACGCCGTGCTGTAAATGGATGCGACGGCTTTTGCGTGGCATCCCCGCTCCAGTACCTTTGGAGGAGGCTCTCGACGCCCAACGGAAGGAAACAGGATGGTAAAGCAATCCATTTTCGGCAGGATCGCCCAATTGGCCAAAGCCAATATCAACGCGCTGCTTGACGCCGCAGAGGATCCCGCGATGATGCTGGACCAGATGGTTCGGGATTACACAAACAACATCGCAGAGGCAGAAAGCGCGATCGCGCAGACCATCGGCAACCTCCGTCTCCTTGAGCAGGACCACGCGGAAGATGTCTCCAACGCCCAGGACTGGGGAGGCAAAGCTCTCGCCGCGAGCCGTAAAGCAGACGAGCTTCGCGCCGGCGGAAATGCCACCGACGCCGATAAATTCGACAATCTTGCGAAGGTCGCTCTCGGACGCCAGCTTGCCGCCGAGAAGGAGGCCACGACTGCAGAGCCGACCATCGCAAGCCAAACCGAGGTTGTCGACAAGCTGAAGCAAGGCCTGGACGGTATGCGGGGCAAGCTCACGGAGCTCTCGTCCAAGCGTGACGAACTCATCGCGCGTGCGAAAACGGCGAGCGCACAACAGCAGGTCATGGACGCGATGAAGAGTATCGACATCCTGGACCCCACGAGTGAGATCAACCGCTTCGAGGAGAAGATCCGTCGCGAAGAAGCGAAGGTCCTCGGCCAGCAAGAACTCGCAGCGTCCAGTCTTGACGCGCAGTTCGAGCAGCTCGCCGACTCCGACAAGGAGATTGAAGTGGATGCCCGCCTCGCCGCACTGAAGGCTGGCTCCGATCCGCAGAAAGCGGTCACGGCGGGAGAGTAGCCTCATCACGATGGACTTCAGTTTTCTCGTCGTACCGCAGTGGCAGGGCTCTGGCTCAAGCAGAGCCCTGCAACTCACTGACGGCGCGAATGCTCTTCAGGGCGACCTTCCCGTGTCGAAGACGACCGTCGTCGACGTACCACTTGGTGCAGGCGAGAGCCTCGGCAGCGGCGTGCGCCGGATCAGTGCGATCCAGACGGTGCGCGATCGATTCGCCGAAGCGTTGCAGAACCGCTCAGGAGTCACCATCACCGTCGGCGGTGACTGCGGGGTCGAGGTGGCTGCGATACCCCACGCGCTGACTGCTCACCCGGATCTCGCCGTCGTCTGGTTCGATGCCCACCCCGATGTGAATACTCCCGAGAGCTCTCCGAGCGGCGCATTCAACGGAATGGTGCTTCGCACGATTCTCGGGGATGGTTTCCCTTCCCTCGTTCCGGTCAACCCGCTTCCCACGAGTCGCGTCATCCTCGCGGGGACACGTGCTTTCGATGAGCCAGAGGCCGAGTGGATCGCCGAACGCGGCATCCGCATGCTGTCCCCCGACGAGCTGAACCCGGAGTCGCTGGTCGCAGCGATCGAGGCAACGGGGGCGAACACCGTATACATCCACATCGATCTCGATGTGCTCGACCCAGCCGAATTCTCCTCCCTCGGCTATCCGGAACCCTTCGGTGTGAGCCTGACGACGCTTCTGAAGTCGATCCGCGCGCTGGGTGCGCGGTTCGAACTTGTCGGCGCAGGGATCTGCGAGTTTGCGCCGACGTCACCGGAATCCGCGTCGGACGATCTTCCAGCGATCCTCCGAATCATCGGCGCCCTGACGGCCTGAGCGCGCAGGTTGGCTGGCCAGCTCCCGGCATAGGCTGGCGTCATGACCGAATCTTTTGACTTTGAACCCCGGATTACGCTCGAACGAGACGGTGATGTCCTGCTCATCGGTTTCCACCGCGCCGATAAGCGAAATGCCGCCGATCTTCGACTCCTGGAGGAGCTTTCCCTCGCCTACGGGGAGTTGGATCGCGATTCGACACTAAGGGTGGGCTTCGTCTTCGCCCACGGCGACCACTTCACGGGTGGCCTCGACCTTGCCGATGTCGGCCCCCGCATCGGGCCGAACGGTCTCGACATGGTTCCTGAGGGTGGTATCAACCCGTGGGCGGTCGACGGCAGGCCAGTCAGCAAACCCGTTGTCATTGCCGTACAAGGCATGTGCCTCACACTCGGCATCGAATTGGTTCTTGCCAGTGATATCGCCGTCGCGGCCGACTCGGCGGTGTTCGGCCAGATTGAGGTCAGCCGCGGCATCCTGCCATTCGGGGGCGCAACGATCCGGCTCCCCCGCGCTGTCGGGTGGGGGAATGCGATGCGCTGGCTCCTCACAGGAGAGCGCTTCGATGCCGCTGAAGCGCTACGGATCGGGCTGGTCCAGGAGGTCGTCCCGCACGGGGAACAGTATGCGCGCGGGCTGGAACTGGCCCGCCGCGTCGCAGCCCAGGCGCCGCTGGCCGTGCAGGCTACCCTCGCGAACGCGCGCACGGCGGTACGGGACGGCGATGCCGCCGCGGAAGCGCAGCTTCAACCCGAACTGGTGAGGATGGCATCCACAGAGGATGCCCGCATCGGCATGGAATCGTTCCTTACGCGCACCTCGGCAAACTTCGTTGGCCGTTGAGTTCGCGCCGGCCGAGTGGAAAGACGCCACCGTGCGGATCACAGTGAGTTGTGAGGCGTAACCTCGACGGATGAACCAGTACGACGTCATTGTTATCGGGGCAGGATCGACCGGCGAGAATGTTGCCGACCGAGCGCAGGCGGGCGGCCTGAGCGTCGTCATCATTGAAAGCGAACTTGTGGGTGGTGACTGCTCCTACTGGGCGTGCATGCCATCCAAAGCTCTCCTTCGCAGTGGCGCAGCGTTGCGGGCGGCCACGAGAGTCGGCGGAGCCGCCGAAGCCGTCACCGCAGAACTTGATGTTTCCGCGGTTTTCGCGCGGCGGAACAAGACAGTTCACGACTGGAGCGACCGGAGGCAGGTCGAGTGGGTGGAGTCGGTCGGGGTGGACCTTGTGCGCGGGGACGCGAAGCTGACCGGCACACGCGAAGTTACCGTTATCGGAGCCGACGGTTCTGAATTGGTCATGACAGCGCGGCACGCGGTCGCCATCTGCACAGGTTCCGGTGCGCTCGTCCCGGACGTGCCCGGGCTCACAGACGTCCACCCCTGGACGAGCCGCGAGGCGACGAGTGCCAAGTACGCCCCGAACAGTCTCGCCATCATGGGCGGCGGCGTTGTCGGAGTCGAGATTGCCACTGCATTTGCAGGATTCGGCACTGCCGTCACCGTGTTGTCGCGCAGCAGGTTACTGAGCGGTGAAGAGCCCTTCGTCGGCGAACTCGTGCGCGACGGTCTGGAGTCGCTCGGAGCGATCGTGAAGACAGATGTTTTGGCAACGACGGTACGTCGGGACGGCCCACAAGTGGTGATCTCGCTCGACGATGGATCGACGGTGACGGCGGACGAGGTTCTCGTCGCAACGGGCCGAGTCCCCCGCACAAAGACGCTCGGTCTCGGCATTGTCGGACTCCGGGACGGAGACTGGCTCGACGTCGATGACACGATGAGAGTGCGCGGGGTTGAGTGGTTGTACGCGGTCGGCGATGTGAATCATCGGGCGCTGCTGACCCACCAGGGAAAATACCAGGCACGGGCAGCGGGCGACGTGATCGCTGCACGCGCGAACAACGTGACCATTGAGGATGCCGCGTGGGGGCGACATGTTGCGACTGCCGACCACCGCTGCGTGCCACAGGTGACCTTCAGCGAGCCCGAAGTCGGATCCATCGGACTCACCGAAGCTGCGGCCCGCAGGGCCGGTATGGAGATTCGCGTCGTCGACTACGAGCTGGGCCACGTTGCCGGCGCCCGACTACATGCCGACAAATACCACGGGCGCGCAAGGATGGTTGTCGATGAGAAACGGCACGTCATCGTGGGCATGACGTTCGTCGGCCAGGATGTCGCCGAACTTCTCCAGGCCGCGACGATCGCCGTGGTCGGCGAGGTTCCGATCGAGCGACTCTGGCACGCGGTACCCGCCTATCCGACCCTCAGCGAAGTGTGGCTCCGTTTGCTCGAGGCTTACGGACGCTAAAGGCTGCCGTAGACGCTGAGCAGTGCGGTCGCCGATGCTGCCCAGGTGTATCCGAGTGCGTGATCCCTGGCCGAGCCCGACATCCGCGCGAGTGAGCGGGGATCCTCCAGCAGTGCGGAGATCGCCGCCGCCCAGTCATCAGGGTCTCGAGTGTCGACGAAGATCCCTGACTCGCCTTCGGCGATCGACTCCACCATGCCGCTCCCGCGAAATCCAACGACCGGGGTTCCGCTGGCCGCCGACTCCAACGCAACCAGTCCGAACGTTTCACTGTGCGAGGTCAGGAGGGTCAAGGAGGCTATCGACAAGAGACGCGCCAGTGCCTCACGTGACATCGCACCGACGAACCTCACATCCTCGCCCACTCCGAGTTCATCCGCGAGGGATCGGATTCGCCGCACGTAATCCTCATCTCCCGGCGTGGCCTCACCTGCGACGACGAGAACTGGCGCAACGCCACCCGCCGCCCGCAATCTCGCGACTGCTCTTACCGCGAGCTCCTGATCCTTGAGCGGCTGGATTCGGCCCGCCACAACAAGGATCGGCCGTCCCTGTGCAACGCCGAGTTCAACACGGACCCTGACTTCATCGTCCACCCGATTGGGTC
>JBDTCD010000044.1:0-10459 GCA_039923755.1 Terrimesophilobacter sp.
CTGCCCGTAGCATCCGCCACCACCACTTCCCACCCCACCACTTCCCACTACACCACTTCCTGCCGCACCACTTTCCATCCCACCACTTTCCACCCCACCACTTTCCACCCCACCACTTCACACCCCACCACTTCACGGCGATGCGCCAGTTGGTGGACTGTGCGCCTGCGGCAGCAGCAGCAACGTGCACCAACTGGCGCATCGTTCGCCCGGACGTCCCGTCCTTCACATCCCGTCATTCTCCACAGAATGGCAGATGATGCTCCCCGGGACTCATCCCCGGTGCCACTCTCGAGGGATGCACGACACTGAGCAGCAGGCGTGGCGGGACAACGTAGTGCTCGCTCGCGACATCGATTCCCCCGGTGAGCGCAGCGAGTTCTTCACGCAGGCGCGGCGCGGCGAGTTCACCCGAATTTTTCGAGGTGTGCACGTTCCGACGACCGTGTGGCTGGCGTTGGGTCCCGACGAACGACACCGCGCGATTGTGAAGGCAGCCGCTGCATTCGCCGGGCGCGAACTCGTCTTCTCACATGCCTCCGCGGTCGGTGTGTGGCGACTCCCGTGGATCGGAGTATGGCCGGATCGTGCCCATGTGACGGTGCCGACAGCATCCGGTGGACGGTCGAAGAAGATGTTCGTTCGCCACACGACCGGAGTTCCCGAGGAGATCGAACACATTGAAGGTATTGCCGTCACGACCATCGCGAGGACCGTCGCGGACATCGCCCGCACGCAGCCATTCGGATGCGCCGTGACGGTCGCAGACGCGGCACTCCGCCGCACGACGCATCCGCTCACGAGAGTGTCGACGACGCATCCGCTCACCCGAGTGTCGACGACGCATTCGTTCACCGAAGTGCCCAGAACGGGGCTGATCCAGGAGGACATTGTCCGCGAGCTCCAGGGCATCCCAATCCGCCAGGGAGTGGCGAAGGCCTTGCGCGTCATCGGCTTCGCGGATGCCCGCGCGGATCGTCCCGGCGAGTCCATGAGTCGGGTGAGCATGATGGCCGCTCGCCTACCTCCCCCGGAACTCCAAGTCGTTCTGGCTGGCGCCACCGGTCGGGTGTGGACGGTTGACTTTTTCTGGCCCATCGTGGGCCTGATCGGCGAGTTCGACGGGCAGGCGAAGTACACAGATCCGGTATTCCTCCGTGGCCGCACGCCCGAACAGGCGCTCAGCGACGAGAAGGATCGCGAGGATGACCTCCGCGCGGCCGGGTATGACATGAGCAGGTGGGGTTGGAAGCTTGCGATGTCGCCGAACCTGCTGCGCCGTCACCTTATGGCCGCCGGATTGCGCTGACCGTTGTGGCTGACCCCTCGCCTGCGCTGCCGCCAGCCCCGCCCGACGATGCGCCACGTGGTGGACCATGAGACTGCTGCAGCAGTAGCAACGTCCACCACGTGGAGCATCATTGGTCGGGCAGGGTCAGGTCAGGGCGGGGCAGGGTCAGGGCCAGACGGGCCAGTCAGTCGACGATGTTGAGGAGCAGGTGACCTGAGGACACAGTCGCACCGACGGTGGCGTTGAGGTCCGCGATCGTTCCGTCCTTGTGCGCTGTCAACGGCTGCTCCATCTTCATGGCCTCGAGCACGAGCACAAGGTCGCCCTTGACGACGCGATCGCCATCGCTGACCGCGAGCTTGACGATGGTGGCCTGCATCGGCGCTTTCACGGAATTGCCCGTGGTGGTCGCTACAACGCCCGCTGTGCTCCGCCGCGGTGGGGCGACGGATGCCGCGGATGCCGCAGCCCCGAGCATCCGGCTCGGCAGCGATACTTCGATTCGCTTGCCGCCAACCTCCACCACCACGTTCTGGCGCGACACCGGTGGGGCGGCATCCGGCAGGGAACCACTCCACGGTTCGATGTCGTTGACGAAATCGGTCTCGATCCAGCGGGTATACACGGAGAAGGGCTCGGAGATGAACGCCGGGTCGCGCACGATTTTGCGGTGGAAGGGGAGCACAGTCGGTAACCCGGCAACCTCGAACTCGTCGAGTGCTCTCCTAGAGCGCTCGAGCGCATCCGCACGGCTGGAACCGGTGACAATGAGTTTGGCCAGAAGGGAATCGAATGCGCCGCCGATCACATCGCCCGTCGTCACGCCGCTATCGACGCGCACGCCAGGACCCCCGGGGAAGCGAAGTACGTTGACCGGTCCCGGTGTCGGCATGAAGTTCAGCCCGGGGTCTTCGCCGTTGATGCGGAACTCGAACGAGTGCCCCTGCGGTGCCGGATCCTCGTAGTCGATGAGGCCTCCCTCGGCAATACGGAACTGCTCGCGCACGAGGTCGATCCCGGAGACCTCCTCGGAGACCGGATGTTCGACCTGAAGCCGGGTGTTGACCTCGAGGAAGGAGATGGTCCCGTCCGAGGCGACGAGAAACTCGCACGTGCCGGCACCCACGTAGCCGACCTCGCGCAGGATCGCCTTGGACGATGTATAGAGCTGTTCATTTTGTGCGTCACTGAGGAACGGTGCTGGCGCTTCCTCGACGAGTTTCTGGTGGCGGCGCTGCAACGAGCAGTCTCGGGTGGAGATGATCACGACCTTGCCAGCGGAGTCAGCGAGGCATTGGGTTTCGACGTGCCGCGGATTGTCGAGGTACTTCTCTACGAAACACTCGCCCCGCCCGAAGGCCGCGATCGCCTCACGCGTGGCGGACTCGAACAGTTCGGGAATTTCTTCGCGGGTGCGCGCGACCTTCAGGCCCCGACCGCCGCCACCGAACGCAGCCTTGATGGCCACCGGGAGGCCGTATTCGTCGACGAAGTCGAGAATCTCTGCGGCATCCTTCACGGGGTTGAGTGTGCCAGGTGCAAGCGGCGCGCCCACTTTCTCGGCGACATGTCTGGCTGACACCTTGTCGCCGAGTTGTTCAATGGCGGCAGGGGATGGCCCGATCCAGATGAGCCCCGAATCGATGACAGCCTGGGCGAACTTGGCGTTCTCCGCGAGGAATCCGTAGCCGGGGTGCACGGCATCCGCCCTGGAGCGGCGGGCGATCGATAACAGCTTGTCGATCACGAGGTAGGTTTCGGCACTCGTCGTGCCCTCGAGCGCGTAGGCCTCATCGGCAAGCTTCACGTGTCGGGCATCCCGGTCCTGGTCCGCATACACGGCGACGGAGGCGATCCCGCTGTCCTTCGCCGCCCGGATGACCCGGACGGCAATTTCTCCGCGGTTGGCGATGAGGACTTTGGAGATACGGGGCATAGTTGTTCAGCCTATTGCGGTTCTCACGCTGATCATTGGCCATGATCAACAAAAAGAGTTGGGCGTCCTTGTATTCCGCAGTACAAGGCTGGAGTTTCCTTGGATGGGTTAAGTGTTTACTACCGGGCTCCCAGAGGGTGCCGTGCTCCAGCACGCGAGTTCGTGCCACTCGACGCCGAAACCGCGCAGGAGAACGCGCAGGGTCGACAGTGACAGCCCGACGACCGTGTGCGGGTCACCATCGACGGCGGTGATGAAGGGGGCGCCGAGCGAGTCGATCGTGAAGGCCCCGGCCACCTGGAGCGGCTCTCCCGTGGCGATGTAGGCGTCCAGTTCCGCGTCGGTGATATCGGATGCGAACGTGACGCGCGCGCTCGAGACCGCACCGGCCGCACCTGCGGCCTGACCACCGCGATGGTCAATGAGCCAGTGCCCCGAATGCAGGATCCCGGTGCGACCCCGCTGCAGCAGCCACCGCTCGCGAGCCACTGACGCGGTGTGCGGCTTACCGTAGACGACCCCGTCAAGCTCGAACACGGAGTCACCGCCGAGAATGAAACCGTCGAGAATGAAACCGTCGGGACCGGCAGCCGCCACAGCCTCGGCCTTGAGCCGCGCCAGAAGCAGCACGGTCTCCTCAGGGGTGAGCTCTCCCGCCGCCGCGACGGCGGCATCTTCATCGACCTTCGACGGCACGACCACAGGCTCGACTCCTGCTGTACGCAGCGTTGCGAGCCTGGCTGGCGAAGTCGACGCGAGATAGAGCTGCACGTCAGTTTCTAACACCGCCGCTCCTAAGCTGGGATGATGGGCGACAATCTGGGCCAACTCGTGGAGCTGGAGATTTCCAACGTAGCCCACGGCGGAGTTATGGTCGCACGTCACGATGGAAGAGTCGTTTTCGTGTCGGATGCAATCCCCGGCGAGACCGTGCGCGCTGTCATTTCCGACGATTCTAAGGCGAAGTTTTGGCGCGCGGATACGGTCGAGGTGCTCGTCGCCTCGGAGTTCCGGCGCGAACATGTCTGGTCTGCCGCATCACTTGACCAAGCGCCAGAGGATCGTGCGGGCGGTGCCGAGTTCGGCCACATCGTCGCGGACCACCAGCGCGAACTGAAGCGGCAGGTTCTCGCCGATGCGCTCAAACGGATGGCCGGGATCGACTCGGCAGTGATGGTGGAGGCGCTTCCGGGCCCCCCAGACGGTACCGGATGGCGCACCAGAGTGCGCCTGCACGTTGCCGATGACGGAACCGTGGGCCCGTTCGCAGCGCGCACGCACCGGGTAATCCCCGCCGCGGACCTTCCGCTCGCCACGCCCCGCGTGCAGGACGCCGCGCCTCTAGGGCGGCGTTCGGGTCTTGCACCAGGCTCCCACGTGGACATCATCGACCCGTCGCGCGGAGATGTCCTCGTACGAGACAACGCACCCGTGCCCGGCGCCCGCGCATCGGAAACCACCATCACCGAAGTCGTCGGCGAGCGGGAGTTCCGTCTGGCCGCTGGCGGTTTCTGGCAAGTGCACAGGCACGCAGCGCAGACCCTGACGAGCGCGGTGCAGGATGCCATTGACCCCGAGCTGTTCGAGCCCTCGGCGATGAACCTTGACTTGTACGGTGGCGTCGGTTTGCTCGCGGCGGCAGTCGGTGACCGGTTCGGACGTTCCACACGAGTCACGTCGGTGGAAAGCGACGCGCCGGCGACGGAGTTTGCGAAACACAATCTCGCTGGGTGGGTGAACGCGAGTGCTGTGACGGCCAGAGTCGACCGATTCCTCGCGAGGGCGGGTGCGGAAAACATGCGGCTGGAGAACGCCACCGTCATCTTGGATCCGCCGCGGTCTGGTGCCGGCAAGGGAGTGGTTGACCAGCTCGCAGTAATGAGGCCAGCCCAGGTGATTTACGTCGCGTGCGATCCCGTCGCGCTCGCGAGGGATGTCGCCCTGTTCGCAGACTACGGATATCGGCTCAGTGGAGGTCCGAACGGCGGCATCCGTGCGTTCGACCTTTTCCCGAACACCCACCACGTGGAAGCGGTCGCGAGCCTCGTGCGGGACTGACTGCCAGCTCCCTCCGGCGACGCCCACGGGCAGATCTTGCCGGCAAGAGAGTTCCTTTGCCACGAACTTCGCCAATGAGTCCGTCACCATGGCGTGAGCGCTGCGGTCCTGAGTCCCGTCGAACCCTGCGAAACAGCTGACCTCGTCAATTGGTACCGGTCCATCCACGGAGACGGTGGTGTTGAGGATGGCCGGGTCCCCGTAACTTCCCGTGGCATTCCACGAGAACTCGTCGGCGTAGCTTCCAACGCGCTGTAATGCACCGTTGATGGCGCCATCGATGCCGTGTCGTCGGTCGTGCCGGAAAGGTCGTAGTTAATCGTTTCGAGGACGCGTACGGCTGCAGCGGCCAACACCGACTTCACCACCCGAGAAATCAGGCCCAGACTCTATCGGTTGCCCCGGCATCGGGGGCGTTAGGCTGGTGTCTGGCTCGCGAGAACAGGATCGTCACCATGCAACTCACGGTTGAAAATGAAACCGCTGCCGATGTCTCGCGCCGCGGTGTGCGCGTCGGAGTCGTCGATGACCATGAATCAGTGCGGCTGGGGCTCAAGGCGGCGTTCATCGATGCGGGATTCGACTTCGTCCTGGCTGCCGCATCGGTGAAGGAATTCGTTGCCAATCTGGGTGGACGTGAGTGCGACGTGGTCGTCCTTGACCTTTCCCTCGGCGACGGTTCGACGGTGACGGAGAACGTGAAGTCGGTGCAGGCCGCCGGATGCGCGGTGCTCATCCACAGCATCGCCGACCGTGTTGCCCTTGTACGCGAAGCGCTGGCCGCTGGTGCGGCCGGTGTCATCCCGAAATCTTCTGCCACCAAGACCGTGATGTCCGCCGTCACCACCGTCGCGCGCGGCGATGTGCTCAACAACCTCGAATGGGCAACAGCAATCGATGCGGACCGCGACTTCTCCAAGGCGCAGCTCGGCCGACGCGAGCGCGAGATTCTCCACCTGTACGCCTCCGGGCTGCCGCTCAAACTCGCGGCGGAGAAGCTTGGCATCGGATACGCGACGGCGCGCGAATATCTGGATCGCATCCGGGTCAAGTATGTCGAGGTCGGTCGCCCAGCACCGACCAAGGTCGATCTCCTGCGTCGCGCGGTGGAAGATGGCATTCTCCCGGGCCTTGACCCGGACGGTGGAGATGACAACTGAGCTGTCGGTAGCCGCGCCATCCAGACCGCAAAGGCGGCCAATCAGCAGGTCGCAGATGGAGGTTGTCGCCTCCCGGTCGGTTGCGTTCTTTGGACTTCTCTTCGGAGCCCAGACCTTGCCGGTCGTGCTCGGGCAGGTGGGACTGTTGCGGACGGAATGGTTCTGGGGCTACAACATCACCATCCTCGGAGGACTGCTGCTGAGCATTGTGGCATCGATGTTGCGCCGTTTCGTGCGCCCGGTCAACACCTGGATCGCTGCGTCGTATCTCGTTGCGATGGCCACCTGGCCGCTCGCTGTGCTCGACCCCAACGCGGTGGCGAAGGAGCGGCCCTGGCTCTGGTTCCTCTGCACTGTCGCGACTGCCGCCGCGGCGATCGCCTTCTCGACATGGATCGCCGCGCTTTACCTGGTAGCGGCTCCCGCCATCTACGGCGTCATCCGCCTCACCCCGTCCGGCGGGGGGGTGAACTGGAATCTCGCCGCGCTCGATGCCGTCTACGCAATCCTTCTCGGTGGCGTCGTGCTCATGATCATCACCCTGCTTCGCGGTGCGGCGGCATCCGTGGATGCGGCGCAGGCGACTGCTCTTGCACGCTACTCGCACGCCATCCGCCAGCACGCCACAGAGGTGGAGCGCGTCCAGGTCGATTCGATTGTGCACGACAGCGTGCTGACCACCCTCATCTCGGCGGCGCGGGCGTATTCTCCCGACGCTATGGCACTGTCGGCGGTCATGGCGAGTAACGCCATCGGACATCTCAAGGAGGCCGCTGCGGCATCGCCGGATGATGAATCGATGGTCGGCCTTGAGCAGGTCGCCGAGCGCATCACGGGCGCGGCCGGCACGCTGTCCGCTCCATTTACCGTGCGAGTCATGGGGGTCGGTGCCAGCACGGTACCCGTGCAAGTTGCCGAGGCGTTGTATTCAGCCTCGGTGCAGGCGATGGTCAACAGCCTCCAGCACGCCGGAACTGCGGACATCGGACGGTGGCTGCGCATCACCGGTGTTGGTGATGAAGGCCTCGAAATCGAGATCGGCGATGCCGGGGCAGGATTCGCTGTTGCGGACGTTCCGACCGAACGGCTGGGTCTGCGGGTGTCTATCGTGGAGCGCGTCGCGAATGCGGGAGGCCGTGCTGATGTCTCCTCCCTACCGGGCGAAGGGACAGTCGTGAGCATCCTCTGGCCGGATCCAAACCTTGAGGAGCGTGACGAGCAATGGTGATTTCGATTCCGCGCTACATCATCGTCGCGCTGGCTGCCGTCTTCTCGGGCTACCACCTCCTGCTTGCGGTGTATTCGATCGATGCCGCGAAGGACAAAGTTCCCTACATCGCCGCGATGATCCTCTACGCGATTGCCACATCGATCAGCCTCTGGTCGTCGAAGAGCATCCGGATGCCACTGTGGATGGCCATCATGAACGTGCTGGTCTGTATAGCGCTCCCGCTGCTTGTCACCTCGCAACTCGATGTGCACGGTTCCGTCGGTTCCGACTACTCGACGTGGTACCCGGCCGCCATTGGAACCCTCATGGTGATTACCTCAACGCGCCGGAGGCATTTTCTCGCCTGGGTCGGCGTGATCTCCCTCGCCGTCCAGACCACGATCTGGGCCGGGGTCGGAGCACTTGCGACACTGGGAGTCGTCGGCAGCCTGGTCTGGGTCGCCGTGTCGCACGTGCTGTCGCACTCGCTGGCGAAGATCAGCAAGGACGCCCAGCAGTATGTTGTTGCGGAGAGGGCCGCTGAGGACTGGCAGGCAGCCCAGGAGGCCCACTTGTTCGAGCGGCAGTTTCGGCTTCGCCAGACCAACCGGATGGCCCTGCCGATGTTGCGTCAAATTGTCGCGCGCAATGGGGACCTCACCGACGCTCAGCGCTCGGAGTGCATCTATCTCGAGGCGGCCATCCGGGATGAGATCCGGGGCCGCAAACTCCTGAACAATCGCGTGAGGGACCAGGTCATGCGCGCGCGCCGACGCGGCGCGATCGTCACACTCCTTGACGAGGGTGGAATCGACGAGCTGTCAGATGGGGAATTGGAACGCGTCCTCAACAGTCTCGCCGACGCTCTCAAAAATTCGGAGACTGACCGCCTGATTGCCAGGACTGTGCCGGAAGGTTCGGATGTGGCGGTGACCGTCGTCGGGCTGAGCTCGTCCGATGGGGGAAGCGCGAGTGCTCTCGGCCATTCCGAGGAGGATGAGGACGAAGACCAGGTCGATCTCTGGCTTGAGATTCCGCGGGTAAGCGAAATGAAATGAAGGGCCGGAGGAATCTCCGACCCTTCATTCAAGATTCGAGTCAGGGCGGTAACCCGAATATCGCCCTGACTCGCCCCCAAGCCATTAGCCCGCTTACCCTAGTCGGCCAATGTTTGGTGATGTCGCTCTGAGTAAGAGGAACACCTAGCACTATCTATTCTGCGGTGCGTTCACGATAACTCATAGTCGTCATTTTGGGGGACAGAAGGGGGACAATTTGACTCCCAAAGGGTGTTTTTCTGCCGGTATATTGGGGATTCTGTGTTCGCTGGTTTACGTCGGTGGGGTACAGAATGACGATTTCCTGCGTCAACCTAAGTTTCACTGCCGAAAACGCGCTAAATGCGTCGACTTCACCACGGTTTTTGGTGTCGGTCAGGAAGCCCGTTGATCCGATTTCACAAATACCCCCAAAACGGGGGCTGATCAGGAGAAACTGCGCCAGCGTGTGATGCCCGGAAGTATCGGGGGGCGAATCGGACGCTGGCTGAGAACCCACGCGCTGGCGGCTCGCGCGGCGGCGCGAGCGCGTGTTCCCTCAAGCTCCTCGGCCATGGCCTCAAGAACTGAGACGATCGCTGCGAGCTCGTCGGCGGTGGGATTCCCGCGGACGACTTTGATCTCCTGTTCAAGGGTCACAGCGGGATATTCCCGTGCTTCTTGGGAGGCAGACTCGCGCGCTTCGTGCGGAGGGCGCGAAGTGCTTTGATCACGGCGACGCGAGTCGCAGCCGGCTCGATGACGCCGTCCAGTTCACCACGCTCCGCAGCGAGGAACGGACTCGCCACGTTGTACGTGTACTCGTTCGCGAGCCGCGTGCGAACGGCTGCGACATCCTCACCGTTGGCTTCAGCTGCCTTGATCTCGCCGCGGTAGAGGATGTTGACCGCCCCTTGGCCGCCCATGACGGCGATCTCGGCGGTGGGCCACGCGTAATTGATATCCGCACCCAACTGTTTTGACCCCATGACGATGTACGCGCCACCGTATGCTTTGCGCGTGATCACGGTGACGAGCGGAACTGTGGCTTCAGCGTAGGCGTAGAGCAGCTTCGCTCCGCGGCGGATGACGCCCGTCCACTCTTGATCGGTGCCCGGTAGGTAGCCGGGGACATCCACGAGGGTCAGAATCGGGATTGAGAAGGCGTCGCAAAAGCGCACGAAGCGGCTGGCCTTCTCGCCAGCCTCGATGTTCAGGGTTCCGGCCATCGCGTTCGGTTGATTGGCGATCACCCCGACGGACCTGCCCTCTACGCGGCCAAAGCCGACCACGATGTTCGGGGCAAACAACGGCTGCGTCTCCAGGAAGTCGCCGTTGTCGACCACGTGTTCGATGACGGTCTTAACGTCATAGGGCTGGTTCGGCGAGTCAGGGATGAGGGTGTTGAGTTTGCGGTCCTCATCGGTGATCTCGAGCTCGACCTCGTTCTCGTAGCTGGGAAGGTCAGCAAGGTTGTTGTCGGGGAGAAACGACAGCAGGGTACGGGCGTAGTCGAGCGCATCATCCTCATCGCTCGCGAGGTAGTGGGCAACTCCGGACTTCTGGTTGTGGGTAAGGGCCCCTCCGAGCTCCTCCATGCCCACGTCTTCGCCGGTGACCGTCTTAATCACGTCAGGGCCCGTGACGAACATCTGGCTGGTCTTATCGACCATGATGACGAAGTCGGTGAGCGCGGGGGAGTACACGGCGCCGCCCGCGGCAGGTCCCATGATGATCGAGATCTGCGGGATGACCCCGGAGGCCTGG
>JBDTCD010000045.1:0-5018 GCA_039923755.1 Terrimesophilobacter sp.
GGTCAAGCGTGTTGTAGATCTGGCCGACGTTGAGCGGCCAGGTCGAGCCGGTACGGCGGTCGAATTCGCTGCGCAGCTGGTAGCCGTAGCACGGCCCCTGGTCGAGGATGGCGAGGAGGCTTTGGCGGACGGACATTGCTGGCCCTTCGATAAAGAATTACCCGGTATGTATCCGCTGAGTATAGCCATACTCGGTATCTATAACGCAAGCCCTCCTGCGTGTCGAAATCACACACTTGTCATTTGCCAGCTTCGTCGGTCATAATGCAAGGGAAGAACCACAACTTCATACGTTACGAAATCCAGAATCCGCAGGTCGATGGGGAAGTCGCACCTAACGGAAATGGAGATATCGTGACTGCTGCACAAGCGCGCGGGGTGCTGTACGTCCACTCGTCGCCGAAAGCCTTATGCCCTCACGTCGAATGGGCGGCCGGTGGCGCGCTCGATCGCGCCGTGAACTTCAACTGGGATGCCCAGCCCGTACTCAAGGGCGCCATGCGTGCCGAGTACTACTGGGAGGGCGCCCAGGGCACCGGAGCGCGCCTCGCATCCGCCCTGCGGGGCTGGGAGCACCTTCGCTTTGAAGTGACCGAGGATCCAACACCGGGCAGTGACGGCGGCCGCTGGCTGCACACGCCCGACCTGGGCATTTTTTACGCACAGACGGATACCGCAGGAAACGTGGTCATTCCTGAAGACCGCCTGCGGTACGCCATGGATGTCGCTGGATCAGACGCGTTTGAACTCCACCGTGAACTGCGCCTAGCGCTTGGACAGGCGTGGGATGACGAACTCGAGGTGTTCCGCCACGCCAGCGACGACAATCAGGTGGTGTGGCTGCACAAGGTCGGCTAATGCCGCACTGGTCAGTTCTTCGTTCGGTAATGCAGGTACGCGAACCCGCTCTGGAAGGCGCGCACATCGACAAGTTGCAGCTTCTGGGTGATGGCATCCGGAAGCGCGCGCTTTCCTCCGCCGACGATGACGGGCGCGACCAGCAGATGAACGTCGTCGACGAGCCCCGCGCGAAACGCCACAGCGGCGAGTTCGGCGCCACCGACGGACATGTCGGCATCCGAATCTGACTTCCACTGACGGACGAGCTCCGGATCGAACTCTCGCTCGATGCCGGTGCGTTCACTCGGTACTTCGTCCAGAGTTCTCGAGAAGACGACCTTCTCGCTCTCACGCCAGATCCGCCCGTAGTCCAGGACGTACTCTGGCCCGCCCGCAATGTTGTCCGGGTTCTCCCAGAACACCATCGTTTCGTAGAGTCGACGGCCATAGAGGTGGATGCCGACAGTTCGATCGAGATCATTGGCGAGGCGGTGCACATCTTCGTCGGGCATCGCCCAGTTGAAGGAGCCAACAGCATCCTCGATGTAGCCGTCGAGAGAAGTAATTGCGGTGTAACTCATGCGTGCCATATGGATGCTCCTGTGTACTGATTTCAAATGCCTGGTGCAATGTCAGTGGTGCAGTGTTGTCTTAAAGTATGAAACAAGCATCCGGCGTCGAGGCGGTGATCTCCATCGATCCTTCCGCGTATTGCGACGATGGGCTCCCTATCGACCCAGCGATATTCGACGACGATGTGATTCCCGTCGACCCGTCCGGATTTGACGAGGACGCATGGATGGCGTGGCTGGAAGCCGAGTACTCGAATGTGCCGACTGCTGCAGATCGGGTCGAGCGCGTCGTGTCGCTGCGCGCGAGTATGGCCAACCTCGCCGCGCAGGAGGCGCGTGAGCTTGCCGCGCTCGCCAACGACATCGACACGAGGAGGGCATCTGCCAGCGCGCCAGACGCCCCCGATCTGGATTATCGGTCGCTCATCGCGGAGCTGGCGGCGGCAGTACGCGTCTCCGATCGCACGATGGCGTCCCGGTTGAACGAAGCCACGATCCTTGCGCGCTGCTTCCCCGCCACCCTGAATGCTCTTGAGGCTGGCGTCATCGACAGAGGCCATGCCTGCGTGATAGCCGAGTGCGGCGCGATCATCGAGGATGACGAGGCCCGCGCCGGATTCGAGGAGGAAGTGCTGCGCAAGGCAACGACACTGACTCCGGGAAGACTTCGCCGAACGGCCCGATTCGCCGCTGAACGGCTCACGAATATCACGTTCGAGGACAGGCACGCAATCGCCCGTGAGCAGCGCAGTGTCGCGGTCTTTGAGGTGGGGGATGGGATGTCTCAGCTGGTCCACACGCTTCCGACGGCACTCGCCGTCGCGATGTGGGATCGGCTCACTCAACAGGCCAAGGCGATCAAGAACGTCGGTGACAGCAGAACGTTCGATCAGATCCGGTCTGATCTTGTCACCGAGCTGGTGTTGACGGGACAGCCGTCTGGGGACCCGGATGCGCCCCACGCCGCCGGTGTTGGTGTTCGCGCTGAGATTGCCATCGTCATCCCCATACTCACGCTGTTGGGCAAAAGCAATGAGCTGGCCTCGATCGTCGGAAAGGGCCCGATAGATCTGGGAACGGCGAAACAACTCGCGGGCACAACCAATTTGTGGACGAGGGTTCTTACCGATCCGGTCACTGATCAGGTTCTTGCAACCGATGACTATCGGCCCCCGAAGAAGTTGCGACGATATGTGCGCTTCCGAGACGGGCGATGTCGATTCCCCACCTGCAATCGCAGTGCGTGGCGATGCGACATCGACCACACCCAGGAATGGCACGATGGGGGCGAGACCAGTCACGACAATCTCGCGTTACTGTGCAGATGCCACCACGTGCTCAAAGGCAACACCCCGTGGAAGGTTGTTCAAAGTTCGCCGGGAATTCTCGAATGGACCAGCCCGCTCGGCCGCGTCATCACTGACGTTCCAGACCGCCCGGTTCGCTTCAACTGAACTGCATTCGCGAATCACATGCTGCGGAACGCGACGACTGCGTTGTGCCCGCCAAAACCAAACGAGTTGCTGATCGCGAGCTGCGGACCATCTCCGAGCGGGCGGGGAGTCGTCACGACGTCGAGCGGAATGGCCGGGTCCTGGTCGTCAAGATTGATCGTGGGCGGCGCCATCCGCTCGTGAATGGCAAGAATCGTGAAGATCGCCTCAACGGCGCCGGTTCCTCCGAGAAGGTGTCCGGTTGCCGCTTTCGTTGCTGACACAGGGATGTCGTGCAGCCGGTCGCCAAAAATACGCAAGAGCGCATGGTACTCGGCGATGTCGCCGACCGGGGTGCTCGTGGCGTGCGCGTTGATGTGGGTGACATCCTCGATCGAGCCGCCGGCGTGCTCAATCGCAGTCCGCATGGCGCGAGCCGCCGCATTGCCATCCGGGTCGGGGGCCGTGATGTGGTATGCGTCACTCGTCACCGAACCACCGGCGAGTTCCGCGTAGATGCGCGCGCCGCGAGCCAGCGCGTGCTCCTCGGTCTCCAGCACGATCGAGCCAGCACCCTCACCGAGCACGAATCCGTCTCGGTTGAGGTCGTAGGGGCGCGACGCGGCCACCGGGTCGTCATTGCGCTTGGAGAGCGCCTGCATGGCAGCGAACGCAGCTATGGGCAGCGGATGGATCGCGGCTTCGGCGCCGCCGGCGATGATGATATCCGCGAGCCCCGCCTGAAGGTGGTCGTACGCATTCGTGATCGACTCTGTGCCGGATGCGCACGCTGAAACGACAGTGCGGGCACCGCCCCTGGCGTGTAGGTCCATGCTGATTGCGGCGGCTGGGCCATTCGGCATAAGCATCGGCACAGTCATGGGGAGAACACGACGGGGTCCGCGTTCACGTAGCGTTTCCCACGCGTCCACGAGTGTCCAGATGCCGCCGATTCCAGTTGCATAGTCGACGGCGATCCGCAGAGGGTCGACGTCGGGGGAACCCGCATCCGCCCACGCTTCGCGTGCGGAGATGAGCGCGTGCTGGCTCGACGGATCGAGGCGCTTAGTCTCGACGCGCTCGAGCACGTCAGCCGGTGAAATTTTTGCCTGCGCGGCAAAAGTCACGGGGAGCTGGTACTGCTCGACCCAATCAGCCTCAATGGTGCGCGCCCCGGATTCTCCGGCAAGGAGAGCGTTCCACGATTCTCGGGCTGTTCCACCGAGTGGTGTACTCGCACCGATACCGGTGACCACGATCTTCTTGAGCGTCATTGAGTCATCCTTCTATCGAACGCATGACACGCACCCGGCCGCCGCAGACCTGCATCCGGGCGGCCGAGTGTGCGAGCACAACTAGTTCTGGGCGTTGACGATGAAGCTCTCGGCATCGCCGACGGTCTTCAGGTTCTTGACCTCGTCATCCGGGATCTTCACGTCGAACTTCTCTTCCGCGTTGACCACAATGGTCATCATCGAAATCGAGTCGATGTCGAGATCGTCGGTGAACGACTTGTCCAGCTCGACCGTGTCAGTCGCGATGCCGGTTTCGTCGTTGATGAGCTCGGCGAGGCCGGCCATAACTTCTTCGGTGGACAATGCCATTGTGTTTCTCCTTGGGGGTATTGATGACCGGGGACAAGTTTAGGGCAGGACGACGACTTGCGCCCCATAGACAAGCCCTGCGCCGAAGCCAATCTGCAACGAAAGGCCACCGGAGAGCTCCGGATGTTCCTTCAAAAGTCGGTGAGTGGCCAGCGGAATCGAGGCGGCAGAGGTGTTACCCATCGTTTCAATGTCCCGCGCAATCACGACAGATTCCGGCAGTTTCAACTGTTTTGCCAACTCGTCGATGATGCGCATATTTGCCTGATGCGGGACGAATGCTGCCAAATCGGCGGAGGTGATCCCGGCTTCCTCCAGGGCGCGCTTCGCGACTTTTGCCATATCCCAGACGGCCCAGCGGAACACCGTCTGTCCATCCTGACGAAGGGTCGGCCAGTTCGCGTCGCCCTCACGGTAGTCAATGAGGGTTGCATTCATTCCCACGGCACCGGCCTTCGAGCCGTCAGAACCCCAGACTGCGGGAGAGATGCCAGGAAAGTCACTGGGCCCGACAACGACAGCGCCAGCCCCGTCCCCAAGCAGGAATGAGATGGAGCGATCGGTGGGAT
>JBDTCD010000046.1:0-6668 GCA_039923755.1 Terrimesophilobacter sp.
CGAATTGATGCGATCCACGGAGCGGCAACCGCCTTGTCCTCAGGAGCACTCGATGTCAGCGCAAACCTCGGAGTTGACGACTTGATCACGAGACTTTTGCGGGTACCGGGCATTGGCCGATGGACAGCGCACTACACGGCAATGCGCGTTCTTGGTGCTCCGGATGTGTTGATGTCGACCGATCTCGTGATGCTGAAGGGTGCGGCAATGCTCGGTCTGCCCAGCACTCCCCGCGGGATTGATGAATTTGGGTTCCGGTGGGCGCCCTACCGCAGCTACGCGACCCTCCACCTCTGGCGCGTTGCGCAATCCAAGGAGTAGCGTTCACGTCACTGAGCTCGTGGAGGCCACTCTGGACGTCGATAAGGCAATTGGCGACCACTATGGTCGGGCTGGTCTTGAGGAGTCGATTCTCGCCGGTCTGGCCGTCCTCGGCCGCGACCCCGAGCACCTCCTGCCCGAAGACCTCGCCTCTGTCGACGAACTGCACGTCGGAGGGGCTGACACGGTGCGGCACCTCGCACGCGACGTAAGACTGCTTGAAGGGGCGCGCATCCTCGACGTGGGGTCGGGCCTCGGTGGACCAGCCAGGCAATTTGCACGTGAGTTCGGCGCGCAGGTCGATGGCATCGACGTCACGCCGCGGTTCGTGACCACCGCGACATCCCTCACCGCCCGTTCGGGACTCTCCCACGCCGTGACCTTCACGCTCGGGAGCGCTCTGGATATGCCGTACGGAGATGCAGAGTTCGATGCGGCGACCATGATTCACGTCGGGATGAACATCCAGAACAAGGCAGCTCTCTTTCACAGTGTCGCTCGGGTGTTAAAACCGGGTGCCAGATTTGCCGTCTTCGACTTCATGGTCATCGGCGAAGGGATTGTCAAATACCCTCTCCCGTGGGCAGACACCAGTGACACGTCCTTCCTTGAAACGCCAGAGGACTACGTAACGGGGCTTGAGACTGCAGGATTCACCATCGATAAGCAGGAGAGCTGGCTCAACTACGCGCTGAATGGCCCCGGCGCGATTGATCCACGCGAGCGCCCCGGCACACCGCCGCCGCTTGGATTGCACCTGGTTCTCGGCGCCAACGTCGGTGAACGGATGAAGAACATCACCACTGCCATGACCGAGCGCACTCTTGCACCCCTCGAGATCGTCAGTCATATCCGTAAAAACAGCTGAAAGACTGTTGGGAAGGCTGCTCTGGCCCCTCACAGGGTGAACCGGTAGCGTGGAAACATGCGAGTAAAACTGTTATTCATCGTCGGGCTCGGCGTCGGCTACGTCCTAGGTGCCCGCGCTGGCCGGGCGCGTTACGAGCAAATCAAAGCGAGAGCGACAGAGGTGTGGGAGAACCCGCGCGTGCAGAAAGTCGTCACAGAAACCCAGGAATTCGTGAAGGAGAATGCTCCGATAGTCCAGGAGAAGGTCGTCGCCGGAACCAGGGCCGCCGCCGCCGGGGCTCAGGACGTTGCCGTTCGGGCTTCGGAAATTGCCAAGGATGTCACCAGCAAAGTCGCCGACACCACCAAGGATGTCACCAGCAAGGCCGCCGACACCACCAAGGAAATGTCCGACCGAGTCGTGCAGTCCTCACGGGAGGCCTCGAGAAGGGCCAGGAGTGCGTCGAAAAAGGTCGCCAAGGCAGCCAAGGACGC
This sequence comes from Terrimesophilobacter sp., assembly GCA_039923755.1. Lineage (GTDB taxonomy): Bacteria > Actinomycetota > Actinomycetes > Actinomycetales > Microbacteriaceae > Terrimesophilobacter. The sequence goes on from JBDTCD010000046.1 coordinate 1,666, forward strand.
CTCAGCAACGGTGACGAAGAAGGCGAAGGTCGTGCGCGACAAGATTGTCGACCGCGGCGAGGAAGTCGTCGACGGTGTCCTCATCGCGGCCGGAACCGCCCGTGATGAAGCCCTCGACCTCGACACGGACGACGAAAAGTAGCGCCGGAACCCGATGGCGGGAGTTGTGCCGAAAGGCGCAGCCCTAGCGCTCCACGGGCGGTGCAGGGACGATGTCGATTACTCCGGTGACCGGCATGATCCCGCTCAGCCTTTCGGGAGAGAGCACGCGAGCGACATCCTCAGCTTTCATCAATCCGGCCGCGACAACCAGCTCGGCGATCGAGGCGTTCGTCGTGAGCGCGGTGTGCGCAAGCGTCGCGGATGCCGCATAGCCGATGTACGGAGTCAGGGCAGTGACAACACCCACGGAGGACTCCACTTGGGCAGCGAGACGGGATACGTTCGCCGTTATCCCGTCGATGCAGTGTATGCGCAGGGTGTAACAGGCATTCGTCATCCAGGCCAGGGACTGCAGGATGCTGTGCGCGATGACAGGCTCGAAGGCATTGAGCTGCAACTGGCCAGCCTCGGCCGCGGCCGTCACCGTTGCATCCGCACCGATGATGCTGAAGGCGACCTGGTTCACCACCTCCGGGATGACAGGATTCACTTTGCCCGGCATGATCGAGGAGCCGGCCTGCCTGACGGGCAAATTGATTTCACCGATACCTGCCTGCGGTCCGCTGGACAACAGTCGTAGGTCGTTGCAGATTTTCGATAGCTTCACCGCCGCGCGCTTGAGGTGCCCGCTGAGGGTCATGAAGATTCCGGCGTCGCTCGTGGCCTCGATGAGGTCCGGCGAGGTGACCATCTCGATCCCGGTGATCTCCACGAGGTGGCGGCGCACCGCGTCCGCATATCGCGGATCCGCGGTAATGCCGGTGCCGATTGCGGTGGCACCCATGTTGATCTCGTTGAGCCAGGGGATCGTCTCATTGAGCCGGTCGTAATCCTCAGCGATGGTGTGAGCGAAGCCATTGAACTCCTGGCCGAGCGTCATGGGAACGGCATCCTGCAGTTGAGTGCGACCAACCTTGAGCACGTGAGCGAACTCCGTGCCCTTCCTCGCGAATGCCTCCGTCAGCTTCACATGTTCAATGAGGAGCCGCTGGGTGCTCAGCACCATGGCGAGCTTGATGGCGGTCGGGTATACGTCATTTGTGCTCTGGCTGCGGTTCACGTCGTCGATGGGATGCAGGCTGACGTAATCGCCGAACGGCTTTCCCATGAGCTCGAGGCAACGGTTCGCGATGACCTCGTTTGTGTTCATGTTCGTCGACGTTCCGGCACCGCCCTGGATGACGCCGACCATGAATTGGTCGTGGAGGTGCCCATCGATGATTTCCTGACACACCCGGTCGATCAGGTCGGCTTTCTCGGCGCCGAGCGCCCCCAATTCCTTGTTTGCACGCGCCGCGGCCTGTTTGACGATCGCGAGAGCGCGGATGAGGTCTGGGTATACCGAAATTGGCCGTCGGGTGATCGGGAAGTTTTCCCTCGCCCTCGCTGTGTGGATTCCCCAATAGGCATCCGCCGGGATCTCAAGGGATCCGACGGTGTCGCTTTCCGTCCTCGTGGGTCCAACTGGATCGACGACAGGCAACGCGCTCGGCGCTTCAGACATCCGATAATCTCCTTTGACGATGGATGATCTCACTCTACCGGCGTGCCGAGGGCATTCAGATTCAATGGAACGCGGGGACGATGAGGTACACGCCGAAAAGCACCAGAAGTGCGCAGATCGCGAAGAGCACCCTAGCCACTCCGATGCCGACTTTGCCTGCGCTCGCGTTTGCCTCCCTCGCGTGCATCGCGTTTTCAAAGAGCCTGATGCCCAAGGAGGCGATCGTCACGATGACACTCGCCGCAACGAGCGAGACGACGGCCACGAGAAGAAACGATTCCCACTCGATCACAACAGCAACCCCCGCCCCGGCCCGCTCATGGCGCGTTCCTGTCCCTGAATTCACTGCTGTGGACCGGTGCCTTCGGTGGTTTAGCGCTTGCGAGGCTCGGGGGAACCTTCGGCATCATGACACTTGGAGTGTGGCGCACGACGGGGATCTCCCCGGTGACGTTGGTGTGGTTGACCGGGTTCTTGCGAGCGCGGCGGAACATGAGCGCGATCACCGTTGCCCCGGCAAGGGCATCCGCGGCGATCCCCCACGGACCGAGCCGTGCCACGAGCTCTGCGAACGCCGCCATCGCCGCTGCGCACGGAAGCGTGACGAGCCACGCAACGCCGATCCGCCCGGCAACCCGCCACCGCACGGAGTGGCTGTTTCGGCCAAGCCCAGCGCCGATGATCGATCCACTGGCAACTTGGGTCGTCGAGAGGGCAAATCCGAGGTGGGTACTCGCGAGAATGGTTGCGGTCGTCGAGGCTTCTGCGGCGAATCCCTGCGCCGGAGAAACATCGGTGATGCCTGTTCCAACGGTGCGGATGATCCGCCATCCACCAACATAAGTTCCGAGGGCGATAGCCAGCGCGCACACTGAGATCACCCAGAATTCGGGCCCCGTTCCCGCCGCCTGGAATCCAGCGGCGATGAGCGTGAGGGTGATGACGCCCATCGTCTTTTGGGCATCATTTGTACCATGGGCAAGCGATACGAGGCTGGACGTGAAGACCTGCCCCATACGGAACCGACGCCGCGATGCATGGGCATGGGGACCGCGCGTGATGCGGTAGGCGATCTTGGTGGCGACATACGCGATTCCTGCGGCGATGAAGGGAGCAATGACGGCCGGGAGCACTATTTTGCTCAACAGCACACCTGGGTCGATGGCGCCGAAACCCGCTCCAACGATGACCGCCCCGATGAGGCCGCCAAAGAGTGCGTGCGATGAACTTGAGGGCAGGCCAAGCAGCCACGTGGCGAGGTTCCACATGATCGCTCCGATGAGTCCGGCAAAGATCATCGTCGGGGTGATCTGGATTCCGCCGTCGCCCTCACGGATGAGCCCGCCGGAGATCGTTCTCGCCACTTCGGTGCTGAGGAATGCGCCGACGAGGTTGAGGACTGCAGCGATCGATACAGCGACCCTCGGCGTCAATGCGCCGGTGGCAATGGGGGTAGCCATCGCGTTGGCCGTGTCATGAAATCCGTTCGTGAAATCGAAGAACAGAGCCAGCACGACGACCAGCGCGACCATAAGTGAGATGTCCACTGCGGACGAGTCTTACATCCAGATTTGCCGTGGTCAACACGAGACCCCACTCTCGCAAAAATGGCCGTATTCCTGGTTGCGATCCTGCCGCCAAAAAGGTGCCACTGGAAAAGTCGTGGAGTGATCACGATGGCCTCGCCCCCTACTTTGGGGGATTATTGAATGTTCTCAAGTCAGCGGCCGCACTCTAAGCTTCGTAGGTAACCAAGTTGACGTGATTTCGGGGGTCGATCCTTGGACGACAATAGTTTCTATGGCGCACCGGCCGGATGGTATCCGGATCCGCTGGGCCTTCCGCAGCTTCGCTGGTGGGACAGCACGGCATGGACGCACCAAACCGCTGAGGCGCGGGCGCCCATGGTCATGCAGGAAACCACCTATGCATGGCCGGAGGACGAGCTCGACGACGATCCCATGGGCCAGGCCGAACAGGACCTGCTCACCCGTCGCGAACGTCGCGAACGCGAGCGGCGGGACGGTAACGACATCGCTCCTCCCACCGCGTTGACGCTCCTCCAGCTTGAACCACCGTCCATGGCGGACGTCCAGACGGATGTGCCAGAGCCGTCCGCCTATGAGGCTTACGTTGCGGCGACGTCGCTGCACAGCGACACGGTCACGCCAGATCCGATGTCCGCCACTCGAGCAACATCGCTTCAGGACCCCTCAGCCGAGGTCTTCCCCGAGACCTCACAGGGTGGCTACTCCGACAGCAACCCGTACACGGGTACGTCGTATTCCGGCACCCCGTACAGCGAGCCTCTCGCGCCAACGGAGGAACCGGCCTTCGCCGGTTTCGCCGATCAGCCGATCCATCAGGCCCCGCAGGGGCAACCGACCTTCGACTGGGAACCGCGCATTGACCCGTCCACGGATCCTCAGTATCAGGCGTACCTGAAGGCGCAGACGGCGCCGCACTCTAAGTCGACCAACAACGGCGCCGTGTGGATGATTGCCCTTATCCCGCTCGTGCAACTGGTTATCAGCCTGCTCGTGTTGACGGCATTCGGCTCCGCCCACTCATCAGCGGTCATGGTGGGGATCTGGCTTGCCCCATACCCGATCGTCCTCGGGCTCGCTGTCCTCGACCGCCACAAATTGAAGAAGACCGGCCACGAGAGCACCGCACACTGGCTCTGGGCGCTATTGACGGCGCCGGTCTACCTCCTGGTGCGTGCCGTTGCCGCCATCCGAGAGTCCGGCGGAGGCTTCGGTCCCGTTCTCGTGTGGTTCGCTCTCGGCCTGCTCCAGATTGGTGCAGTCGTTGCGGTGCCGGGACTTCTCATTTCCACCATCCCGTCAGTGTTCTCTGCACAGGCCGAGCAATCGATCGTCTCCGATGCCGCAGTGATCGGCGCAAAGCTCACGGTCACATGCCCGACCCTGCCGCCGGTGCTGGTCGGCCAGACGTTTGACTGCTCTGGACAGGGGACCACGGGTAAGGCCCCGTACGACATCGTCGTGAGCCTCCAACGTGTCAACGGCTGGATCGACTGGCGAGTAGACGACTGGGGCATCTACCAAATGGGCAACTAGCGCACCCGAGCAACACGCGAAGATCGCACCGTGTCGGTCCAGAAGCCCGTCACGGCGCGATCCGCATTCGCTGACGAGGTCTTATCCTCCGAACAGCATTTCGATGGGTCCTCGCGCGAAGTAGACCAGGAACCCGACTGCGACAATCCACAGCAGCGGTGAAATGCCTTTCGCCTTGCCTGCGAGGGTTCGGATGACCACCCAGGAGATGAATCCAACTCCGATGCCGTTGGCAATCGAATATGTCAACGGCA
>JBDTCD010000047.1:0-7981 GCA_039923755.1 Terrimesophilobacter sp.
ACGGGCACTTCCGGAGGCGGTGCATCCATCAACTGGATGCGACTGCCCGGTGAACGCCGCCGTGAAAGAGCAACACCGACGAGGCAGATGATGCCACCGAGGATGGCGAAGATGGTGGGAATCTCCCCGAAAGCGATAAGGCCGAGGACGATCACAATGGCCGGCACTGCGTAGGTGGTGACTCCCAATTGTCCGGCAGGAAGCTTGGAGAGTGCATACCCCCACGTGCTGAAAGCGAGGGATGTCGGGATCGCGCCGAGATAAAGGACCCCGAGAATTGCGCCGACCGGGGCCGAGGGGAGTTGGGTGAGGAGGCCGCCAGCAAAGGGCAGGCAGGCGATGGTGCCGATCGTGCACCCCATCCATGTCACTTGTGTGGAGGGGATTCGCCGCATCACGTGTTTCTGGCACAACACACCCACCGTGTACGTCACCGCCGCAGCGAGCGCCCAGAGAACGCCGACACCGTTACCTAGTCCAGATAGCCCGGTGCCGAATCCGATCAGGACAACACCACCGAACGCCACGCCCGCACCGATCGCGAGCCACTTCGGCACTCCCTCGCCAAGGAATATCCCTGCACCGAGCGCGATCAGAATGGGGCCGATGTTGACGATCATCGACGTAGTTCCGGCGTCCAGTGTGTGCTCCGCAATGTTCAGGGTGACGTTGTACGCGCCGAACCAGGCCACACCGTAGAGGATGATCAACAGCCACTCGCGCGCAGTGGGCCGGATCCACTTCTTGCCGATAAGTAAGAGCGCCAGCAGGACCGTCCCCACAAGGAGCCGCCCCAGTGCCAACTCGCCACCACCGAAATAGGGAACGACGCCACGAATAACAATGAACGCGCTGGCCCACGCCACGACCGTGATGATGATGGCGAGCAGCACCCTGGTGGTGACACCGGAGGGGGCCTGAAGGGAATCGGTGCTCACGACTGCACGCTAAGCCGAGCCCGCGACACCCGAAGCCTGACGCTCATCGCGCCAGGCGAGCCAGTCCCGCACTTTCTCCATGTCGTAGTCCGGGCCGGTGATTCCGAGAGTGAACATCGTGACCCCGAGCGCAATCAGCTCGTCCGCCTCGTCGTGACTGCGGCTGCGTATTTCCGTCGACAGCTCGATCTCTCGTGTATCGCGACCGACATCCTCGCCGTGGGCCGCCAGGATGCCGAGCTTGCGCTCAAGTGTCTCCGCGTCGCTAAAACTGTGCCAGATGTTGGCGTGCTCGGCAACGATGCGCAACGTCTCTTTCTCGCCGCCGCCACCGATCATGATGGGGATGTCGCGGGTGGGGGCGGGGTTCAGCTTCGTCCAGCGGTTGCGGATAATGGGAAGATCACGGCCGAGAGCATCCAGTCGAGAGCCCTTCGTGCCGAAGTCGTAACCATACTCGTCGAAATCCCGCTCGAACCATCCTGAGCCCGTGCCGAAGATGAACCTGCCAACGCCGCTGTTCGACTTCGCGCTGATGTGGTCGATCGTGCGAGCCATGTCCGCCTGCAGATTCGGATTGCGGTACGCGTTGCAGTTCACAAGGCAACCAAGCTCGACGCCCGTGGTCTGCTCGGCGATCGCGGCGAGCATCGTCCACGACTCGAAGTGCAGGCCATCCGGCTCACCAGCGAGCGGGAAAAAGTGATCCCAGTTGAACACGATGTCGACGCCGAGTTCCTCGCACGCCGACACCGTGTCTCTTATCGTCTGGTAGCTGGCATGTTGGGGCGCAAGTTGAACGCCGAGGCGCAACGGTCGTGACGTCATCGTTCAAGCCTAGGCTGCCTCGGCGTGACCGACGCACAAACCCTGTGCAGCGGACTCATGGCTGGACGGACGTAACATATGGACCATGTTTGCGCAGATACGACGACTCGGCGCGGTGGCGGCATTCATCGCCTGTGCGCTTCTACTTGCCGGATGCGGCAACTCGAACACCCACTTTGCAGCCGCAGCCAGGTCCTCCGCGCCGAAAATGACCGTAGTGGCGATCGGAGACTCCATCATGAGGGGTAACGGTTTATCGCCTGCGCAAGCGTGGCCGGCATTGGTCGCCGCCAGCAACAATTGGTCACTCACCAACCTCGCCTGCGATGGTGCCGGCTTCGTGGCATTAGGCGTCGCCAACCAATGCGGTAGCGATTTTTCCGGCCTGGTGGCGAAAGCCGCCTCGCTTCATCCGGCACTCATTTTGATCTCGGGCAGCAGCAATGACCTGGGCGTCGATGATGGACTCTTGGGCGCACAAACGGATGCGGTGGTCACGGCGTTACGATCTGCCATCCCCACCGCAACGATTGTCGGTATCAGCACCGTGTGGAATGACACCGATGCTCCCCACCAGATCGCTGACATCAACACGCAGGTGCGTGACGCAGTGAAGCAGGCCGGCGGCGTGTACCTGGACATCGGACAGCCCCTCACCGGTCACGCTGACTGGCTACAGAGCGACGATGTACATCCGACGGCAGAGGGCCAGGAGGTATTGGCCATGGCCATCGATGGGGCTATCCGAGGCGCGAACCTGACGCTCGGAGGTTAGCGTCGTAGCGCGCTCGAGACGATCAGGAGCGACCGAGGAACTTCTGGAGCGCTGCGAGTTCGTCCTCGCTCGGGGCGCCAGCGGGGGCCGCCCCGCCGAGACCGAAGCCGGAACCTGCGGCAACCGTCTGCTTCTCGCCCGCCGCGAGCGCGGCATCCTCCGCCGCCCGCTTCGCAGGGTTACCTGAGCGGGAACCCTTCTTCTTCGGCAACTTCTTTTGGCCGCCACTGTAACCCGCACCGGGGATCGGCCCCATTCCTGGGATTTGGGGCACACCGCCCTTCGCGACCGTCTTCATCATTTTCGCGGCCTGATCGAAACGGTTCACGAGAGCATTGACCTCGGTGACGGTCATTCCTGAGCCCCGTGCAATCCGCAGTCGCCGCGAACCATTGAGGAGCTTCGGCTGGCGCCGCTCCATGGGCGTCATCGACTGGATGATCGCCTCGGTGCGGGTAATTTCCCGCTCATCAAAGTTGTCGAGTTGCTGGCGCATGCCCTTCGCGCCGGGCAGCATTCCCAGCATGCTCTTGATCGAGCCCATGTTCTTGAGCTGCTGCATTTGAGTGAGGAAGTCTTCGAGCGTGAAGGTGTCGGTTGCGAACTTCTCCGCTACCTTGCGAGCCTCATCCTCATCGAAGTTCTTCTGAGCCTGCTCGATGAGCGTGAGGATGTCGCCGAGATCGAGGATGCGGCTGGCCATGCGATCCGGGTAGAACGGCTCGAAATCTCCGAGTCCCTCTCCGGTGCTCGCGAACATGATGGGGCGGCCGGTCACCGACGCCACAGAAAGCGCAGCGCCACCCCGAGCGTCGCCGTCCAGCTTGGTGAGGACGACGCCGGTAAAGTCAACGCCAGCCTGGAACGCCTTCGCGGTAGCGACCGCATCCTGACCGATCATCGCGTCGATGACGAACAGGACTTCGTCGGGGTCGACGGCCTTCCGGATGTCGGATGCCTGCTTCATGAGTTCGGCATCCACGCCGAGTCGACCGGCCGTGTCGACAATGACAATGTCGTGCTGGCGGCGCTGCGCTTCCTTCACGCCATCTTTAGCGACCTTGACCGGGTTGCCGACACCGTTTCCTGGCTCCGGCGCCCACACCGGCACGCCCGCCTGCGCACCGACGACCTGAAGCTGGGTGACCGCATTCGGTCGCTGGAGGTCCGCGGCAACAAGGATCGGCGTATGGCCTTCGCTGACGAGCCATTTCGCAAGCTTGCCCGCAAGTGTGGTCTTACCTGCGCCCTGAAGTCCAGCGAGCATGATGACGGTCGGCGGGGTCTTCGCGAATTCGAGTCGACGTTGCTGGCCACCGAGGATGGTGACGAGTTCCTCGTTGACGATCTGAACGACCTGTTGTGCAGGATTGAGCGCTTTGCTGACCTCATCGCCAAGGGCACGTTCGCGTATGCGGGCGGTGAAGTCCTTCACAACGTCGAGTGCGACATCCGCATCCAGCAGCGCACGCCGGATCTCGCGAACGGTGCCGTCGACATCCGCTGGAGTCAGTTTGCCCTTGCCGCGCAGCTTCTTGAAGGCATCGGCAAGACGGTCGGTGAGGTTTCCGAAGGTGGCCATGGTGCGTCAAGCTTAATCGAGAAGACCACGGCTGCTCCTCCATGTGGCATCCAACGATTTCGGAGCCAGGTTGGCATGCGGGTTTAGAGTGGCCGGATGCGGCACGGCATCGTCATCCTCCCCCAGCAACCGTGGGCTGAAGCCCGGTCGACGTTGCAGCGCGCGGAGGAGCTGGGCTTCGACCACGCATGGACGTACGACCACCTGGCCTGGCGGAGCCTTGCCGGCCAGCCGTGGGGCGCCACGATCCCCACTCTCACTGCCGCCGCGACGGTCACCTCGAAGATTCGACTGGGCACGTTCGTGAGCTCCCCGAACTTTCGGCATCCGGTGCCGTTCGCGAAAGACCTGGCCACGTTGGACGACGTGTCTGGCGGCCGTTTCCTCCTCGGCGTGGGCTCTGGAGGAACCGGATTCGATGCGCTAGTGCTCGGCGAGAAGCAACTGACCGGTCGAGAACGCCACGAAAGGTTTGTGGAGTTCGTGCGCGGCCTCGACACTCTTCTACGGTTCGAGGAACCTGAAAGCGGCGGCATCAGCTTCGACGGCGACTGGTTCACCGCGCACGAGGCGAGGATGGTCGGTGAGCCGGCGCAGCGTCCGCGCATGCCCTTAGTCGTGGCCGCCGATGGCCCCAAAGGATTGCACCTGGTGGCTGAACTTGCAGAAGGCTGGGTCACGCTCGGCCGAGAATCCCAAACCCTCGAAGACTGGTGGCAGACCATCGCCGAGGTCTCGCAGCGACTCGATTATGTGGTGGCCGAGCATGGCCGAGACACCGCCACACTTGATCGCTACCTCAACCTCGACTCGCACAGTTACGCTCTCGCCAGCGTCGACGCCTGGGAGGATGCCGTCGGTCGCGCCGCTGAGTTGGGCTTCACCGATGTCGTCACTCACTGGCCACGAGCGGAGGGTGTGTACATGGGCAGTGAGAGTGTTCTCACCGCGGTGGCAAGCCGCTTCGCACGCTAGCGTTGAGCCATGGCCAATCCCCTCATCCGTACTTTTGACAGCCACACTCCGGAAGTCCACGCGACCGCATGGGTTGCCCCCAATGCCACGCTTATCGGCCGGGTCACCCTCGGGCCAGAATCGAGCGTGTTCTATGGCGCAGTTCTGCGCGGCGACACCGACCAGATCACTCTCGGCGCACGCAGTAACCTGCAGGACAACGTCGTTGTCCACTGCGATACCGGCATTCCCACCACGATCGGCGCTGGAGTAAGCGTCGGCCATGGTGCGGTTGTGCACGGCTGCACGATCGAGGACGATTGCCTCATCGGCATGCACGCGACGGTGATGAACGGGGCGATCATCGGCACAGAGTCGCTCGTGGCGGGCGGCGCTGTGGTGCTCGAAGGGGCGACGTTTCCGCCCCGATCGCTCATCGCGGGCGTGCCCGCGAAATTGCGGCGGGAGCTGTCAGAAGACGACGTCGCAGCCATCCGCCGGAACGCCGACCACTATGTGGCCCTCAGCCAGGCACACGCCCACATCTGACCCCCCGCGTGCGCCTCGCGCGCACTCTCTCCTGACCAAATGAAGGCAAATTGGTGTGGCGGCGCGGTTGGCCGTTGAGTTTGCGCGAGTTCGGACGCCGTGTGCCTTCATTTGGGAAGCCACAAGGCGGCCTCGGCGCAGCGAGCCGGTTCAGCCGACGAGGTTCTGCACGAACACGTGCGGGGTGAAGCCGGTGAGGTCGCCGATGCCTTCACCCTGGCCGACGAGTTTGATCGGGATACCGGTCTTTTCCTGAACGGCGAGCACAAACCCGCCCTTCGCTGAACCGTCGAGCTTCGTCAAAACGAGTCCCGTGACACCGGCATGCTCGATGAACGCCTCCGCCTGGGCGAGCCCGGTCTGGCCGGTCGTCGCGTCCAGCACGAGGAGCACTTCCGCGATCTCCGCCTGCTTTTCAATCACGCGCCGGATCTTCGCCAGCTCGTCCATGAGCCCGCTTTTGGTCTGAAGACGGCCTGCGGTGTCGATGAGAACGATATCAATGCCCTCACGCTGCGCCATTTCCACGGTCTGGAAGGCGACGGATGCCGGGTCCTGCCCGTGCTGCTGCGGACGCATGATCTGGGCACCACCGCGTTCGGCCCAGGTGGCGAGTTGCTCCACCGCGGCCGCCCGGAAGGTGTCCGCAGCACCCACGACCACGCTGCGCCCGTGGTTCGCGAGGAATTTCGCAAACTTGCCAATCGTCGTCGTCTTGCCGACACCATTCACCCCGACTACGAGAACCACCGCTGGTCTCGCCGTCAACCGCAGTGTCGGGTCGAGTTTGGCCAGACGTTCTTCGAGGGTTTCGCGCAGCATCCGTTTGAGGTCGGTAGGGTCTGTCGTGTGGAATCGGTCGACGCTCGCGCGTAGTTCGGAGACCACGGAATCCGTCACATCCGATCCGAAATCCGCCGAGATGAGCGCGTCTTCGAGGTCTTCCCACGTCTCTTCATCAATGGTTTTGCGGGCGAACATTCCGCGCAGGGAATTGCCAAGCGACCAGGGTTGCGAGCGCTCAGCCATGACAGCGATCCTAGTTGGCTGGCTGCGCAGCGACGGTCAACTGCCGCAGGGACCAGATGGCGACAACGGCGACGAGCAGCAGGCACGCCACACCGAGGCCGGAGTAACCCACCAGCGCAAGCACGGGGCCGGCGAGCGCGCCGAAGACGGCGGCCGTCGAGTTCATGAGCAGGTCAGAGACACCCTGCAACCCCGCGCGGTCGTCAACCGGTGCCGACTCAGCGACGAGGGTTGATCCCGAGATAGTGGATGCCGACCACCCGAGCCCGAGAAGGATGACGCTCACGACCACGAGGGTCTGTGATTCGGCTCCAACCCACGCGACGAGGAGAGACGCGACGAGGATTCCCTGGCCAAACAGGATCGTCGGGATTCGTCCCCAGCGGTCGGCCAACCATCCGAAGACCGGCGACAGGGCGTACATGCCAGCGATGTGGAGGCTCAGGGCGAATCCCACGATCATGAGCGTCGCACCGTGACCGTACAGGTGAACGGGGGTCATCGACATCATGGCGACCATGGTCGCGTGGCTGAATGCGACCGCGACGACGGCATATCGGGCGAGGCCATTCACGCGCAGTGTCGCAAACCCGTGCCGTGGCGGAGCACCGTCGCGGGGCGGCGAATTGTGCAGGGCGGTGAGGAGCGGATCCGGTCGCAACCCGAAGAAGTAAACGAGCATCGCGGCGATCTGGGCGGCGACAGTAAACACGAAAGGCCCGGTGAGGGTGGGCAGGCCGATTGCATGGCCGATCGACTCGCCCGGCTCGATAAGGTTCGGGCCGAGAACCGCGCCGATTGTCGTTGACCATACGACCAGCGACAATTGCCTGGCCCGATGAAGCGGCACGGCAAGGTCGGTGGCCGCGAACCTCGCCTGAAGGTTCGTGGCAGAGCCTGCCCCGGCCAGCGCAAGTCCGACCAGAAGCACCGGAAACGAACCCATGGCCGCCGCGGCAGTTGCGAGCACTGCACCGAGTGCCGCGACGATCGAGCCGATCGAGAGAGCGACCCGTCGCCCCCTTGCCTGCGCTGCACGGGCGAGCGGCACCGCGATCAAGGCGGCACCGAGCGTGCTCATTGTGGCGGCCATCCCCGACCATGCCGGCGAACCGCTCACCTCGGATGCGAGAAGCGCCCCAACCGAGACGGTGGCACCAAGGCCAATTCCGCCGAGAATCTGAGCGAGAACGAGGGTGCGGACGACGCGCTTCTGGATGGCCGCCGTCTCGATCACTGCGCAAGTCTATGGGGCGCCGGTGCTCCTCACCCCGTGAGAGGTCCGTAACTGCCCTTCCGAGTACTTCGGAAGGGCAGTTACGGACC
>JBDTCD010000048.1:0-5597 GCA_039923755.1 Terrimesophilobacter sp.
TTGGAATCGGGCGAATGCGGCGAAGGCTTTGACGAAGGTCTCCTGGACCAGGTCGGCAGCGTCGGCCGGATTGCGCGTCATGCGCATGGCCGCACCATAAAGCTGATCCATAAACGGGATCGCCTGCTCCTCGAACAACGCGGTGAGATCCTGGTTATTCGACTCGGTCTTGTCTGGTTCGGGCTCCGCGCCCGCATCGGTGGTCGTCATCGTCGCCCAGCTTAGTTCCAGGCGCTGCAGGTCTGCCTCCAATAGCGAAGGACGCTGTGCAAGAGCCGTTGGCACTGAGACTTTCCGTTTCGTTGTCGTTAACTGCCGATACTCTGGTAACCGATGCTAGTTTCCCGTTATTCCAAGCCGGAGTTCAATCCCTACGAGAATGATGACCTCGTCCTGGAGACTCCGGAAGGTCCTTGGCGCGCGCCACGCGCGGAAGGTCCCTTCTCGTCGAGCCTTAAACTCCCCGGTTCCAAGTCACTGACGAACCGGGAACTCATACTCTCTGCCCTTGCTACCGGGCCGTCACTTCTACGCGCACCGCTCCACTCCCGCGACACCACGATCATGGCGGAGGCGCTTCGTGAACTCGGTGTGACGATCGACGAAGTACCCGGCGACGGCGGATTTGGGACGGACTGGCGAGTCACGCCTGAGGAACTCACCGGCGGATCCTCGATCGACTGCGGACTCGCGGGCACGGTGATGCGCTTCGTTCCACTCGTCGCCTCGCTGGCTTTAGGGCCAGTCGCGTTCGATGGGGACCCCGCCGCACGAAAACGGCCCATGCGCGCGACCATCGATGCGCTTCGGGCGCTGGGTGTGGATGTCACGGATGATGGCCGCGGTACCCTCCCGTTCAGCCTGTACGCGACCGGGGGTATCGAGGGCGGGACTCTGGAAGTGGACGCTTCAGCATCGAGCCAGTTCATCTCCGCATTGCTGCTCGTCGCTGCCCGGTTCACCCACGGACTGCAGCTTCGCCACACCGGAACAACACTTCCGAGCCTCCCCCACATCGAGATGACGATTGCATCACTTGCAGCACGGGGTGTGGACGTCAAAAGCGCGGGTCCCGGCATGTGGGACGTCTCCCCCGGCCCGATCGCCGGCCTCGACATCGACATCGAGCCAGACCTGTCCAACGCTGCGCCCTTCCTTGCCGCAGCACTCGTCGCGGGTGGAACAGTTACTGTCGAGGGCTGGCCGACGCACACCACGCAAGTCGGAGACCAGTTGGCGGAGCTTTTGAGTGCATTTGGCGCAACCGCCCAGCGTACGAGCACCTCCCTCACGATAGATGGCGGACTGGGTGCGCTCGGCGGCGGTGCACTCTCCGGTGCAAAACTCGACCTCAGCGACTGCGGCGAGCTCACTCCAACGCTGGTGGCGCTGGCTGCGCTGGCGGATGGACCAAGCCGAATCACGGGAATCGGCCATCTTCGCGGCCACGAAACAGACCGTCTTGCCGCGCTCACTGCCGAGATCAATGCACTCGGCGGCGCAGTCACCGAACTCGAGGATGGTCTGGCCATCGCACCGAAACAACTCCACGGCGGCCTGTGGCACAGCTATGGCGACCACCGGATGGCGACAGCAGGGGCACTCATCGGCCTTGCGATCGACAACGTCGAGATCGAGGACATCGGAACAACCGCAAAAACCCTGCCCGAGTTTCCGGCACTGTGGCGTAATCTCGTTCATCCGCACGCAGCGAGCGTCGATCCGTTCTCCGTCGGCCTGATGTAGTTGGCATCGGATGAGCTGGCTTAGCGACGACGAGGACGACGACAAGTACGCCGACTACGAGGCACGATCCCGCCCAAACCCTAAAGGGAATCGGGCACGCACGAAAGTCCGTCCTGAGCACCTCGACGCGGTGACAGGACGTGTGCTCACCGTGGATCGTGGGCGCTATTCGGTGCTTGTCGACGCAGGGCAGACCGCCGAACACGAGGCAACCGCCTCGCGCTCCAGTGAATTGCGAAAGCGGGCGATTGTCACGGGGGATCTTGTCGATCTCGTGGGCGACACCAGCGGATCCGAAGGCACGCTGGCCCGCATCGTGCGCATCCAGCCGCGCACGACGGTGCTTCGGCGTAGCGCAGACGATTCGGACGAGGTTGAGCGCATCATCGTCGCGAATGCGGATCAAATGCTCATCGTCGTGGCCGCAGCCGATCCGGAGCCACGACCGCGGCTCGTCGACCGCTACCTCGTTGCGGCCTTCGATGCGGGCATCGCGCCCATCCTGTGCATCACGAAGACCGATCTTGCCGACCCTGCACCGTTTCTCTCGAACTTCGCCGGCCTGAACCTGACGGTCGTCACAAGCGAGCATGCGGACTTCCCGATCGATCGGTTGCGGGAGCTCTTGAGTGGTCATTCCACGGTCGCTGTCGGGCATTCAGGGGTCGGCAAGTCCACCCTCGTCAACGCTCTCGTGCCCGATGCGAACCGCGCGATCGGCCGCGTGAATACGGTCACCGGTCGCGGACGGCACACCTCGTCTTCGAGCATTTCGTATCGTGTGGGCGACGGATGGATTATCGACACCCCCGGCGTGCGATCGTTCGGTCTCGGACATATCAATCCGGACAACATCCTGAAGTCGTTCACGGACCTTGCCGAGCTCGCGAAGGACTGCCCCCGTGGCTGCACCCACGTGCCGGACGCCCCAGACTGCGCGATCAACGAGCAGGTTGCCGCCGGCGTGCTCGGTGACAATGGCGTGAAACGCCTGGATTCCTTTCAGCGCCTTCTCGCCACTCTCACCTGACGAACGAGGTTTCGCATCCTGTCGTTAGCCTTGTCCCATGACTGATGTGACCCTTTCCGACGACCTGTCGTTCGCGCTGAGGCTTGCGGATGCGGCCGATGCGATCTCGCACGCGAGATTTCGAGCCAGCGACCTCGCCGTCTCGTTGAAGCCCGATCTGACCGAAGTCACCGATGCGGATAAGGCGGTCGAAACCGCGATCCGTGATCGGCTGACCGTCGAACGGCCCGGCGACTCGATTTACGGCGAGGAGTTCGGCACGGTCGGAGATTCGCCCCGACAGTGGATCATCGACCCTATCGACGGGACCTCCAACTTTGTGAGGGGCGTACCGGTGTGGTCCACGCTCATCGCGCTCGCCATTGAGGGTGTCCCTGTTCTCGGTGTGGTGAGCGCCCCCGCCCTCGGGAGGAGATGGTGGGGCGCTATCGGCCACGGAGCGTTCACCAGGGATATCGACGGGACAGTGCGCAGCATCCGGGTGTCAGCGGTTGGCGATTTGGCGCACGCTTCGGCGTCGATGAGTGGTCTCGACCGATTCGAGACGGCGGGCAAACTCGAGAACTACCTGACGCTGATGAGGCGGACGTGGAGAACCCGCGACTACAGCGACGCCTGGCCGTACATGATGGTCGCGGAGGGAATAGTCGATGTTGCAGGTGAGTTCGGTCTGCAGCCATACGACATGGCGGCGCTCTTTCCGATCGTGCAGGAGGCTGGCGGTCGCCTGACGGCAGTGAGTGGCGAGGATGGACCCTGGCACGGCTCTGCGCTGGCCACCAACGGACTCGTTCACGATGCGGTGAAGGCAGTCTTCGCTGAGTAACGTGTCGGGCCAGCCTATGGCACCCAAACAGTGCGAATAGGCTGGCAGCATGACCGATGCGACCGAGCTGATTGCCTCGTCTCCACTTGGTACCCGCATGACAGTCCGGAGCAGAATCGATGGTGGTTTCACCGATGCGCTCGGCTACCTGCGCGACGTCACTGCAATGGAGTGCGTCGTGGAAACCCGTCGGGGACAGGTGACTATTCGACTTGCCGAGGTGACGGCAGCAAAAGTGGTTCCGCCTCCACCTGCACCGCGGGGCCCACGGTACCGACCCGCCGAGTAATTTTACAACCGCACGTTAAGGAATCCCATGCAGGCAGTGCTTTTCGACAAGTTCGGCGCCGTACCCGAACTCGCTGAGGTGCCTTTTCCGGCCTGCCCTCCACACGGCGCGGTCATCAGGGTGCGAGCGACAGGTCTGTGCCGCAGCGACTGGCACGGCTGGATGGGACATGATGCAGGCATCCGGCTCCCTCATGTTCCCGGTCACGAGTTCGCGGGCATTATCGAGTCTGTCGGCGCTGGTGTGAGCGGCTGGAAACCCGGAGACCGAGTCACGGCACCCTTCGTGTGCGCTTGCGGGCGCTGTGAGCAGTGCCTCCTCGGGAACCAACAGGTGTGCGAAAACCAGACTCAACCCGGATTCACCCATTGGGGTTCGTTTGCAGAGTTCGTGATGATCGAGGACGCCGACATCAACCTCCTTGCGCTCCCCGACGAACTCGACTTCGTGGCTGCCGCAGCCCTCGGATGCCGATTTGCGACCGCGTACCGCGCCGTCCGCTCGCAGGGGCGAGTGCACTCCGGCGAATGGGTCGCGGTGCACGGTTGCGGCGGCGTAGGACTCTCGGCAATCATGATTGCGCTCGCCGCCGGCGCGCACGTCGTTGCCGTGGACGTGTCGCCGAACGCTCTCAAACTCGCCTCCGCCCTTGGCGCGACTCCTGTCACGATCGGAACTGATGTGGTCGAACAGGTTCGCGAGATCACGGATGGTGGCGCCCACCTTTCACTCGACACCTTCGGCAGTGCAGCAACCTGCTCTAACTCGATCCGGAGCCTGCGCACCCGGGGCCGTCACGTCCAGGTCGGGCTCATGGTGGCTGACGACGCGATCGTTGGTGTACCCATGGACATCGTGATCGCGAAGGAGTTGGAACTCCTTGGTAGCCACGGAATGGCGGTACACGAGTACCCGGCGATGCTCAAGGAGATTGCGAGCGGCCGGATCGACCCGGGCATTCTGGTGGGACAAACTATTACTCTCTCGGAGGCACCCCATGCGCTCGCCACCATGGACGCGAATCCGTCTCCGGGCATGACCGTGATCTCGCTGCCGTAACCCCCCATACTCGGGGGTACTCTGGAAAGTGACGACAACCCAGATATTGAGGAGACGCTGATGTCCGCTTCATGGCTGCCCACACTAAAGACGGCAACACCCGAGGATGGATTCAACCTCGCGGTGAAGATGTCTCGCATCGGCGTGAAGGTGACGCAGCCCTCCGCGGATGTGCGAGACCGGCTTCGTCCCGAATACGCCGAGGACGCAAGTTCTCTCATTGCGAGCTCGCAGGTCATCGCCATCAATTTCCAGACCGTCGCCGCCGCGAACGACTACTGGAAGTAACGCAACGCGCGATAGCGGCCTGCTTTCATCGGGCGCCTGTTACCAGGTCCCATGTGGAGATGGGGGGAATTGAACCCCCGTCCACTGCTGTGGTCATGTGCCTTCTACGGGTGTAGCCAGTACTAGCGTTCTACTCGGCTCCGGAATTTGCCACTGGCACCTAATCCGACGAGCCCAGTCCTAGTGCAAGTCCCGCGACGCCCTAAGACGTAACGCCGCAGCAATCTCTCTGGATGACGCCAGAAATCCGGGTAGAGAGCATTCCCGGCCTGACGGACTTCTTTAGTGCGCTCGCTTAGGCAGCGAGGGCGAAGTCAGTGCGCTTTGCATTGGCACTTGTTTTTTGCGGGGATCGTTTA
>JBDTCD010000049.1:0-15090 GCA_039923755.1 Terrimesophilobacter sp.
GACGGTGCGCTCATCGATCTCTGGATCGAGAATTACCATGAGTTCATACTGATGCATAACTAACCCACCTCCTTCGGACTAGAACGGTTACAGACGGTCTGTAACAGGAGGGTTGTGGCATCGTGCCACCCGGTCAGCAGACCGAGGGCAACCTGCCTAGTGTAGTCATTGTCCCTTAATACTTTCAAGGAGCTGTATACCCATGCCCATTCGGGTTGCCATTGCCGGTGTCGGAAACTGCGCGAACGCGCTCGTTCAGGGGCTCACGTTTTACCGTGATGCCGCGCCAGAGGAGTTGATCCCCGGGCTTATGCACAATCGTCTCGGCGGATTCGCCGTGGCGGACCTCGAGATTGTCGCCGCCTTCGACGTTGATGCGCTCAAGGTCGGTGTGGAACTTTCCGAAGCAATCTGGGCGAGCCAAAACGACACGTTGCACTTTGCGGATGTCGCACCGAACGGCGTGCTCGTCCAGCGCGGCCCAACCCTCGACGGGCTGGGTGAGTATTATCGCCAGACCATCGAGGAATCTGATGCCCCGGCCGTCGATGTCGCCCAGGCGTTGAGGGAGGCGCGTGTCGATGTCCTGGTCTGTTACCTACCGGTGGGCTCTGACGCCGCGGTGAAGCACTATGCGCAGGCGGCAATCGATGCGAAGGTCGCGTTCGTCAACGCTCTGCCCGTCTTCGTCGCAAGTGATCCTGAATGGGCAGCCCGGTTTACTGATGCGGGTGTACCGATCGTGGGCGACGACGTTAAGAGTCAACTCGGCGCGACGATAACCCACCGGGTTCTCGCGCGGCTGTTCGAGCAACGTGGCCTTGTACTGGACCGCACTTACCAGTTGAATGTCGGCGGCAACATGGACTTCAAGAACATGCTGGAGCGGTCCCGCCTCGAGTCGAAGAAGATCTCCAAAACCCAGGCCGTCACGAGTAACATCAGTGCGCACATGGACCCGAAGAACGTCCATGTCGGCCCGAGCGACCACGTGCCGTGGCTCATCGATCGTAAGTTCGCGTTTGTGCGGCTCGAAGGTCACGGCTTCGGCAACGCTCCGACGAGCCTCGAGTACAAACTCGAGGTTTGGGATTCGCCGAACTCCGCCGGCGTGGTGATTGACGCGATCCGCGTGGCAAAACTTGCGCTCGACGCCGGCATTGGCGGGCCGCTCATCGGTGCCTCTGCATACCTGATGAAGTCACCACCCGTTCAGCACCCGGACGAGGAAGCCCGCGCACTGCTCGAGGATTTCATCCGAAACCCGAGCTAGCGAGAATCCCACCAGGAGCGCAGCCGCCGCTCGGCCCCTTCCGCGCCGAGGGGTCCCTCTGACAGGCGAAGCTCGAGAAGGAAGCGATACGCTTCACCGATCTCGCGTCCGGGCGGCAGGCCGAGAATCGACATGATCTGCTCGCCGTCCAGGTCGGGGCGGATGGCCGCAAGCTCCTCTTCCTCGCCGAGCGTCGCAATCCGCTCCTCGAGGTCGTCATAGGCGAAGGACAGCCGATCCGCCTTCCTGCGGTTGCGGGTCGTGACGTCCGCCCGGGTGAGAATGTGCAGCCGCTCCAGAAGCGGCCCCGCATCCCTCACGTAACGTCGAACGGCGGAGTCGGTCCATGCGCCCTCCGTGTAGCCGAAGAAGCGAAGGTGCAGTTCGATGAGCCGGGCAACACTGCTGATTCGATCCTTGTCGAAACGCAGCTCGCGCAGCCGCTTCGCCGCGAGCTTCGCCCCTACCGCATCGTGGTGGTGGAACGTGACCACACCACCCGGCTCTATCCGCTTGGTCGCAGGCTTGCCGATGTCGTGCAGGAGCGCGGCGATCCGAAGCGTAAGGTCGGGCTGCTTACCCGGATGGCGCTCCCGCTCCAACTCGATCGCCTGGTCAAGCACAGTAAGACTGTGTTCGTAGACGTCCTTGTGGTGGTGATGTTCATCCACTTGGAGCTGAAGGGCAGGAAGTTCAGGAAGCACGAGCGCCGCAAGCCCGGTCTCGACCATCAGTTCGAGCCCCTGGCGAGGTGTTGGAGTGCACAGGAGCCGAGAGAGTTCATCCCGAACACGCTCTGCAGACACGATCAAGATCCGCTCGGCGAGGTGGCGCATGGCGTCGGCAACCGAATCGGTGACGGTGAATCCAAGCTGAGAGGTGAAGCGCGCGGCACGCATCATGCGCAGCGGATCATCTCCGAACGAAGTCTCCGGAGTGCCGGGTGTATTCAGACGACGGGCGAGGATGTCCTCGATTCCCCCCGACGGATCGACAAGAATCAGGTCGGGAACCCGCAGAGCCATGGCATTGACTCGGAAGTCGCGCCGAACCAGGTCGCCCTCGAGCGTGTCGCCGAACTCGACGACTGGTTTGCGAGTCGCACCGTCATAGGCATCGGTTCGATAGGTCGTGATCTCGACGGTGTGGCCTTCGATGACCGCACCGATGGTTCCGAACGCGCGTCCGACATCCCAGTGAGTATCGGCAATCGGCGCGACAATAGCGAGGATGCGATCCGGATCAGCACTCGTCGTGAAGTCAAGGTCGTTGAGGGGCGCACCGAGGAATGCGTCGCGCACCGATCCGCCCACGAGAGCGAGTTCTTCACCCGCTGCCGCGAACGCCGACGACAGCCGACTCACGTGTGATGACGCTGCCAGCGACCCAAGCTGGGCGAGGGCCGCTGCGGCGCTTTCCATGGCTTCAAGACTACTCAGGCCGAGGCCAATAGAATCGCTACAAGCCGTCCGGGGAAATGCCATGGGCGGCGCCCTCCTATGAAACTCATTCCCTTTCTTCTTGCGCTCGGCCTTGCCGTCGGTGGAGTCTTCGTGCCCGCCGCTCCCACGCCGGTCAATGATGGCGGCGTCACCATCGTCGCAGCGCCGGCTTTCTCCGGCGTTCTGCGCCAAGGGCAGTCGCTCCAGATCTCGGGCACAGTCACGAACAGCGCAGGGCAGGCGATGGATGCCGGCACGGCAACGGTGTACCTCTCCGGGTCAGCCCTGACCACTCGATCGGACCTCAGCCGCTGGCTTTCTGCGGATGATTCGACGTCGGGCGAGTCACTCGGCAGCACCGTCGGAAGTCTCGCGATTGGAGAACTCGCCGCCGGACAGGTGCGAACCTTTGCGATCACTGTCCCGCTCTCTGCCATGAATTTGCCGGCGACCGACCGTTCGGTTTTCCCCCTTGCCGTTCGACTGGCCGCAGGTGCGGTCGTCCTCGATACCTCGCGGAGCGTCGTCGTGTTGACATCTGAGGTGGTCAGCTCGCAGGTGAACCTCGCCGTTGCTCTCCCTCTCGCGGCGCCGCCATCATCGACCGGGTTATTGGATGGTCCCACCCTCGCGACACTGACCTCCCCAGGCGGCCTGCTCGATCGTCAACTGAACACCGCCATGGTCCATCGGGTCGCAATCGGCATCGACCCCATGATCGCCGCGTCGATCAGGCTGCTCGGCGCGAGCGCGCCGCCCTCAGCAACGAACTGGCTAAATCGCCTCGAAACGGCAACAAACGACATCTTCTCGCTCGCGTACGCGGATGCCGACCCGGTTCTCGAGCATCAGGCTGGTGCTCATTCGGTGCTTGCGCCGCTGACGTTCCCCGTCGACACCAGTCTGTTCCCTCCTCAGCCGACTGCTACACCGCAGCCCACTGACACCGCCGCACCCCGGGATACAGGAACGCCAACGCCCGCTCAACTGGTTGCTATGCCGGACACCATCGACGGGCTCGCATGGCCGGCAGTGGAAGACGTCACGGAGAAAGACCTCAACTTCATTGCGGGCGGCGGTTTCGCCCGAACGATCGTTACCTCGTCAGCGCTCTCCGCGTACTCCCTGGCGAGCCCCAACGCAATGATCGGCGGGCACAGCGTGACCGTTTCCGATGCGCAGGTTTCTGACTTGCTCCGGGTGGCGGCCAATGCGACCAGCGAAGGCGAATGGGCTCACGCTACCGCCTCACTCGCCGGCGTGCTCGCGGTGACCGCCACACAACATCCTGGAGCGACGCTCTTTGCGACTCTTGGCCGCGACAACCCTGCATCGTTGCGGTTACTCGGTACAACCTTGACCGCCGTGGAAGCACTTCCGTGGGTCACCCCGATCTCCCTCAGCGAGGCTCTTGCTGTTCCTTCCACGAAACAGACGCTGGGCGATTCTCACGAGAACCTTGAGCGTGTGCCCCTCGCAATGAGGCTTCTGAACGCCGAGGGACAAACCTCCCGTTTCTCCACCGTGGCACATGACCCAACCCTCATCACAGGTCCTCAGCGACTTGCCCTTCTCGCCCTGTTGTCCGCCTCATGGATATCAGACACCGCGAGCTGGGAGACGGGAGCGCAAGCGTACCTGAAGGCCAACGACGCGTTGAGGTCATCGGTATACATTCCCGAAAGCAGCCAGATCAACCTCCTGCAGGAGAAGGGCAACCTCTATATCGCGGTGCGGAATGAACTCGACTTTCCGATCACGGTGTATTTGACGGTCCAGCCGGAACGCGCAATCCTCGACGTTCTGGATACTCACGTCGAACTCAAGATTGAAGCTAATTCCCAGGCGAAAGCGTCCATTCCGGTCCAGTCGATTGCCAACGGTGAAGTGCGCACCAGGGTGACCCTTACCAGTGCGTCTGGAGAAGCGATCTCGACCCCGACCTTTATCGTCCTGAACGTTCAGGCCGGGTGGGAAACTGCCGCAGCAGTCGTGCTCGCCATTCTCGTCGTCGCGATATTCGGTGCCGGTATCTGGCGAACTGTGCTTCGTCGCCGCAAGACGCTGGCGAAACGCCGCGAACAGGGTTTGGCAAAATCGTGAGCGAACCAGCCGAGATCCTCCAACCGGTGCGTCTGGGTGCGGCAAGCGTTTTGCTCGCGTCGGGAACCATCGTGTCTCGCATCCTTGGATTCCTGAAAGTCGCGGTCCTCGCCGCCGCTATCGGGCAGTTGGGGAGTGCCAGCGCGGACGCCTTCGCGGTCGCGAACCAGTTGCCTAACAACATCTACGCCCTCATAGCGGGCGGGGTGCTGAGTGCCGTCCTGGTCCCCCAGGTCGTCAAAGCCAGCCGCGGTGCCGATGGCGGCTCCGCATACATCAACAAGATCGTCACCGTCGGGGTTGTCGGTTTCGCCGCGGTAACGCTCATCGCGACGCTCCTCGCACCGGCCCTGGTCGATCTCTACTCGCAGTCAACCTCAGGAGGACCGGGCTTCACTCCTGCGGCCCACGCGCTCGCAACATCATTCGCCTACCTGTGCCTGCCGCAGATCTTCTTTTATGCGATGTACAGCCTGTTGAGCGAGGTGCTGAATGCCCGCAATGTGTTCGGCCCATTCACCTGGGCACCCGTGCTCAATAATGTTGTCGCGATCGTGGGCCTCGTCGTCTTTATGGTCCTTTTTGGGCAGGCTCAACAGAACTCGGCGGTATCAGCATGGTCAGGGTCCGGCATCCTGTTGCTCGCCGGAACCGCCACCCTTGGAGTCGCAGCTCAGGCCATCGTTCTGTTGTTCTTCTGGAAGCGCGCAGGCTTACGATTCCGGTTCGATTTTCAATGGAAAGGTGTGGGACTCTCGACCACCGGTAAGGCGGCTGGCTGGCTTTTCGGGATGATCCTGGTTACCCAACTCGCGGGCATCGTGCAAAGCAGGGTGGCCTCGCTGGCCTCCGGTAATGCCGCATCCATTTCCACCCTGCAGGCGTCATGGCTGATCTTCATGCTTCCGCACTCGATCGTCGCAGTGTCGATCGCGACCGCCTACTTCACTCGGATGAGCGGACACGCAACACGAGGCGACTTGCCTGCCGTTCGCAGCGATCTCTCGTCGTCACTGCGCGGTATCGGTCTGCTCATCGTGTTCTCCGCTGTCGCACTCGCGGTAGTCGCCTATCCGTTCGCCCGATTCTTTGAGACCGAATACTCCAAGGTCGCGGCTACGGGCAACGTCATCCTGGCATTCCTCCCCGGGCTCGTACTGTTCAGTGCCCTGTTCATCGTCCAGCGCGTGTTCTATGCGCTCGGAGACACTCGAACGCCCTTCATCATGCAGTGTGTCCAGTCGGTTCTCTTCGTGGCAGGTGCGCTTGCCTGCACGCAGCTCCCTAACGACTGGATTGCGGTCGGTATCGCTGGTGTCACGACCGTCGCTGGAGGCACGCAAGCGATCATCGCCCTCTACTTGGTGAGACGACGGCTCGGTGGCTCCGGCGGGCGCCATATTGCAGCTCGATATGCTCAGTACTTCGGCCTTGCCCTCGTCGCAGGCGTAGCCGGGTTCGGGCTCCTGCTGCTTCTTGGGGGGTTTTCGGCATCCGGATTCGCGCAGTCAGGCCGGGTGGAGGCTCTCCTGTCGATCGCGATCGTCGGGGTACTCATGTCCGCGATCTATCTTGGGCTACTCGCACTTGTTCGGAGCCCGGAGCTCGCCGCTGTCGCCCAACCCTTGATTCACAGGCTCCGTCGGCGAGGGACGGAATAGGCGCCGAATAGGATGTGTTGTAGCCAGTGGCAACTGTGAAGGGGACATCAATCGTGCGCCAAGTCATCATCATCGGCTCAGGCCCGGCGGGCTACACGGCAGCGATCTACGCTGCCCGGGCCAAACTATCGCCACTGCTCATTGCGAGTTCCGTTGAGGCTGGCGGCGAGCTCATGAACACGACGGACGTTGAAAACTACCCCGGATTTCCCGACGGCGTGCAGGGCCCTGAACTCATGACTCTGTTCCAGACGCAGGCCGAACGCTTCGGCACCGAGGTCGTCCTGGATGACGCCACCGCGTTGGAACTCGACGGCGATGTGAAGCGGGTAACCCTCGGTTCCGGCGCAGTCGAAGAGGCTCTCGCGGTCATCTACGCCACGGGTTCTGCCTACCGCAAACTCGGTGTCGACGGAGAAGACAAGTTCAGCGGCCATGGTGTGTCTTGGTGCGCGACGTGTGACGGATTCTTCTTCCGCGGGAAGGTGATCGCTGTCGTTGGCGGTGGCGATTCCGCCATGGAGGAAGCCAACTTCCTCACGAAGTTCGCCTCGAAGGTTTATCTGATCCACCGAAGCGAGAACTTCCGTGCCTCCGAGATCATGCTGGAGCGCGCACGGCAGAATCCCAAGATCGAATTCCTGCCCAACAAGGTCATCGAAAAGATCGACGGTGACGACCTGGTCACGCACATCATCCTGCGCGACACAATCGACAGAACCGAGTCCACCATCGAGCTCAGCGGAGTTTTCATCGCGGTGGGAAGCGACCCGCGCGTGCACCTGGTGCACGGACAGCTCGACCTCGCAAAAGACGGGACGATCAAAGTCGATGGGCGTTCATCCCGCACCAATCTCGCAGGTGTCTTTGCTGCAGGTGACGTGCTTGACCCGACCTACCGCCAGGCCGTCACGGCTGCAGGCTCCGGCACCGTAGCCGCGCTGGACGCAGAGCATTATCTCGCCTCGCTTCCACGGGACGTTGTCGCGAAAGCGGCCGAATCCGCTACCGTTCCGGCCTGATCCGGACAGGAAACAACAAGGAGAAGAACCAGCCATGTCAACAGTTACCGACGTTACCGACGCCACTTTCGAGGAGGAGGTCCTCAAATCGTCGACCCCTGTTCTCGTGGACTTCTGGGCCGAGTGGTGCGGCCCATGCCGCGCGGTATCGCCCATCCTGGACCAGATCGCCGCAGAGAACCCGGACAAGATTCGACTCGTCAAGGTCGACGTCGATTCGAACCCTCAGGTGGCAATGAAATACCAGATCACGTCAATCCCGGCGATGAAGGTCTTCCAGGGCGGCGACGTCGTCAAGACCGTGATCGGCGCGATGCCGAAGCCCGCGCTTGAGGCGCAGCTCGCTGACTTCCTGAAGTAGCTCGGGGGGAGTGAGGCGAAGGCGATTCGGGTCTCCGCCCATGAACGCCCGCCGCACCTGAGACCCGAATCGCCTTCGCCTCATCTTGGTTACGGTGTCATTCTCCGCCTGGTTACGGTGTCACGCCTCGCGGGTTCGGGCGTGGTGACATGACCTCCGCTTCGCCGTTTATCCTTGAAGAATGGCTGGACGGTTGAGCGAGGGCAGTGATCCCGACCCTTGGCGCGGGCATTATGCGGCGCGCACCGCGGGCCTCAGCGCCTCCGAAGTACGCGCGCTGTTCGCTGTTGCCTCGCGCCCGGAGGTCGTCTCCCTCGCGGGCGGCATGCCGTTCGTGTCGGCGCTGCCACTCGATCTGGTCACCACGGCCGTAGAGCGCACTCTGCGCGAACGAGGAGATGCGGCGTTGCAGTACGGCTCAGGTCAGGGGGTTCCGGTCCTCCGTGAGCAGATCCTCGAGGTGATGGCGCTCGAAGGTATTCACGGCCGTGCTGATGATGTCGTCGTCACCACCGGCTCCCAGCACGCTCTCGAACTCCTCGCGAAGCTCTTCCTCGACCCCGGCGATATCGTTCTCGCCGAGGGTCCGAGTTACGTCACAGCACTCGTGGTGTTCCGATCCTTCCAGGCGGACGTGAGCCATGTCACCATGGACGAACACGGTGTGGTCCCTGAGGCGCTTCGCGAGCGCATTGCCGCGCTTGCCGCCGAAGGGCGCAAGCCCAAGCTGATCTACACCGTGCCCACCTTCAATAATCCTGCCGGCGTCACCCTGTCCTCACGTCGACGAGTGGAGATCCTGCAGATCGCCAGGGAGCACGACATCTTGGTTATTGAGGACAACCCATACGGACTGCTCTACTTCGGTGCGCCCCCACCCGATCCCCTGCGATCCATCGCGGACGACGGCATCGTGTACCTGGGAACATTCTCGAAAACGCTCGCACCCGGTCTCCGAGTGGGCTGGGCTCTCGCTCCTCCAGGAATTAGAGATAAACTCATTTTGGCGAATGAGGCGGCAATTCTTTCGCCGAGTTCGTTCACGCAACTCGTCGTCTCCGAATATCTGCACACGGCGGACTGGCGGGCGCAAATCGCAACCTTTCGGGGTGTGTACCAGGAGCGCAGGGACGCACTGTTGGCCGCACTGGCCGAGTTCCTGCCCAACCTCACCTGGACGGTTCCGGATGGCGGCTTCTATGTGTGGCTTAGCCTTCCGAACGAACTCGACTCGAGCGCGATGCTTCCCCGAGCGGTCGTGGAACTCGTCGCGTACACGCCGGGATCTGCGTTCTACGCGGATGGGAACGGGCACCACAACATCCGCCTATCCTTCTCCTACCCCAACCCGGAATTCATCCGCGAAGGCGTGCGGAGGCTCGCCATGGTGATCGAGGCAGAAACGCGCCTGGCTGCCGCGGGGGCCACCTGACTCAGGAGTAGCTTTCCTCGCCGAGCTCGCCGAGAATCCGGTTGAGGTCCGCAATACTCGCGAAATCGATCGAGATGGTTCCCTTGCTGGCACCGAGGGCAATCTTCACGCGAGTGTTGAGGCGGTCCCCGAGGCGCTCAGCGATCTCGTTGAGCTGCGCCTGGCGCTTGCCCTGTGTTGGGCGCGCTGATCGCGAAGATTTCGTTGTGACGAGCCCTGCTGCCGCTTCCGCACCGCGAACAGTGAGGTCCTCATTGACGATCTTGTCGGCAAGTCTCTCCATGGCCGCATCGTCACCGGCAGCCAGAACCGCCCGTGCATGGCCGGCACTGAGAATGCCCGCTGCGACCCTCTTCTGCACCGATGCAGGCAACTTCAAAAGGCGGATGGTGTTGGTTATCTGCGGCCGGGAGCGCCCGATCCTACTCGCCAGCTGTTCCTGGGTGATACCGAAATCCGCCAGAAGCTGCTGGTATGCCGACGCCTCTTCCAGCGGATTGAGATCGGCTCGATGCAGGTTCTCCAAGAGTGCGTCGCGGAGCATCGCATCGTCGGCCGTGTTCTTGATGACAGCGGGAATGGAGGGTAGACCAAGCTGCTTGGTCGCCCGCAGCCGCCGCTCGCCCATGATGAGTTCAAACTTCGCCGGTCCGATACCACCGCTGATGGGGCGAACGACGATCGGCTGGAGAACTCCGACCTCGCGAATCGAGGCAACAAGCTCATCGAGTTTCTCTTGATCGAACTCAGTGCGAGGCTGTGCCGCGTTGGGGACGATGTCGTCAGGTGAGAGGTTTACCAGTCGCGCCCCGGGCACGGCGAGTAGTCCGGAACCCGCGCTGCCATCGGTCGGGAAGAAGACGTCGACCGGGCGCTCGGGGGATCCCTCGTCGGTCGGGATGAGTGCACCGATCCCACGTCCGAGCCCAGTTCTCTTTGCGGCAGCCATCAGCGCTGAACCCCCCTGTGTGCGATCTCCGCCGCCGCCTCCCGATAGGAAAGCGCGCCGGTGGAGTTCGAGTCGTAACTGATCACGCTCTGACCATAACTTGGTGCTTCGGAGATGCGTACCGAACGCGGTATTAGCGCATCAAGAACTTCTTTGGGAAAGTGTTCGCGAACATCCGCGACGACCTGATTGGCCAGGTTGGTGCGTGAATCAAACATGGTCATCAGAATTGTCGAGACGGCAAGCTGCGGATTCAAGTGCCGTTCAATGAGTTGGATATTGGACAGGAGCTGGCTGAGGCCCTCTAGCGCGTAATACTCGCACTGGATCGGAATGAGTACCTCCGTCGCGGCAACGAAGGCATTGATCGTGAGTAGCCCCAGCGATGGTGGACAGTCGATGAACACGTAGTGGAACATCTCCTCCGACTCCTCGAGGAACCTCTCCAGGGCCGTGTGAAGCCGCTGCTCCCTGGCGACGAGAGAAACCAGCTCGATCTCGGCACCGGCCAAATGAATCGTCGCGGGAACGCAATATAGCGTCTCGAACTCGGGGCTTTTCTGGACGACACCGGCGATTGGTTCGTCATTGATGATCACGTCGTAGACGCTCACCGTATCGGCCCTGTGCTCGACACCGAGAGCGGTCGACGCATTTCCCTGTGGATCCAGGTCGATGACGAGGACTCTCGCACCGGACAATGCCAGGGCCGCGGCAAGGTTCACCGTGGTAGTTGTTTTTCCGACTCCACCCTTTTGATTGGCCACCGTGAAGATTCTCGTGGTGGACGGTAACGGAAGTACCTGCATCGAGAGCGCACGGCGGCGGCGCGTGAGGTCAGCGATCTCCCGCGCGAGGGGTGCGGAGTCATCCACCGTGGGGGTGGACTTGACCGCCTCCGCCGTCTCGTCAGGATGTTTCACGTGAAACCTCGTTCAATGGAATCCAGAATGTCTGTCGTGCGCAAGGGTGGCCGCCGATGGCCACAGCAAAAGGGTCAGTCCACTGTAGCTCGAAACACCCGCGTCAATTCTGTGCCGTGTTCTTCGCCGAGAGTCAGCACCTCGACGCCTGACAGCCGTGCCTTCTTCATGGCTTTCGATGCCGCTTCGCGTTCCCGATCTACACCGGCACCTTTCAAAAAGATCATCTCACCGCCTGTTCGTACGAGCGGTGCAACGAGGGGAATGAGCTTGGACAGCGCGCTCACTGCTCGCGCCGTCACCTGGTCGAACGCCGGTAACCGGGTAGCATCTTCCGCCCTTGACCTCACCACCACCACGTTGGGTAGGCCAAGTTCCGCAACTTGCGCATTGAGCCATTCCACCCGCCGCTCCATCGGCTCGATGAGAACGAACTGCACGTCCGGGCGCGCGATCGCCAGAACAATCCCTGGCAGCCCGGCACCGCTGCCAACATCCGCCACGCGGCCTGTTCTCAGAAGTGGAGCGAGCAACACGCAATTGACGATGTGGCGAGTCCACAGCCGGGGAAGCTCGATCGGTCCAATGAGCCCGAGCTCGACGCCGCGTGCACCGAGGTTCGCGGTGAACTTTCGCGCGACGTCGATGGTGTCTCCAAACAGCGTCGCTGCGATCGCAGGTTCTTGCTCTAGCGCTTCAGGTTCAAACATGGGTCACATTGTTTCACGTGAAACATCAGCCCCGAGTAATGACCGTGTGCCGGTCCCTGCCCTCGCCCTCCGACTCGGATCGAAGACCTTTTGCGGCAACCAGGTCGTGAACAAGCTTGCGCTCATAGGACGACATGGGCGGAAGATCCACCGAAGCCGCACCACCCTCAATCCGTTCTGCGGCGCGGTCAACGAGTTTTCCCAACTCCGCTTCGCGTGCTTCGCGGGATCCACCGACGTCGAGGATCAGCCGTGAGAAGGTTCCGGTTTTGGTCTGCACGGCGATGCGAGCGAGTTCCTGAAGGGCGGTCACGGTGTCGGGCTTCGACAGGAGGCGCAGGTTCGACTCGGTGCTGGAGTTGACCGAGACGTACGCCCGGCCATCACGGGCATCGATATCGATGTCGCCGTCGAGGTCGGTGATATCGAGCAGCTCCTCGATGTAGTCCGCGGCGATGTCGCCCTCGGCCTCAAGCTGCTCGATGGTGCGCTTGGGGTCTCGTTCCGCACCACTCGCGTGAGCGTCGTCGATATTGCTGTCCGGCATCGGTGGAACGTCGAGGTCGTCAGGGGGGGAGAGTTCAGACAACTGCTACCTCTTCTTCTTCTTCTTGCGGTTTTTCGGATTGACCGGCTGTGATCGCTGGGTCGTTTTCGGCTCTTCCGGCTGTTCCTGAACTTCAGGATCGTCCTCGATGATCGTGATTCCGCGGCGTTGATTCTTCTTCGCCATCCGTGTTTCGCGCGCGAGAGCAGCTTCGCTGCCAGGGGTCGGCATGTTTCGGATGACGATGAACTGCTGGGCCATCGTCCACAAGTTAGAAACGAGCCAGTAGAACATGACACCGAGCGGGAAGGTAAAGCCGGAAAACAGGAACACGAAGGGGAGCACGTACAGCAGCATCCGCTGCTGCTTGTACATCGGGCTGCTCTTCATCTCGGGTGACTGGTTCTTCGACATGATCTGCAGCTGAGTGATGAACTGCGACGACGTCATGAGAACGACCATGATGGAGGCGATCACGATCACCGCGATATTTCCGTCTGCGGTGCTGATAGCGAGCTTGAGGGGCGCGCCAAAGAATACAGACTCTCCAAACGAGTGGGAGAGATCCTTGCTGAGGAGTCCGACACCAATACCCTCGTGTTGGGCATTTTGCAGCACAGAGAACAGGCCGAAGAAGATCGGCATCTGCAGGAGGAGCGGAAGGCAGGAACTGAGCGGGTTCGTCCCCGTCTTCTTGTACATTTCCATCGTCTCGCGGGACATCGCCTCGCGGGAGAACTGGTCCTTCTTGCCCTTGTACTTGTCCTGGATCTTCTTGAGTTGCGGCGCGACCTCGAGCATTCGTCGCTGGCTCTTGATTTGGCGCACGAAGATGGGAATGAGTGCCGCGCGAACTACGAGGACCAACCCGACGATGGATAACACCCACGTCGTGCCAGCGTCCTTATCCATTCCGACAGCGGTGAACACCGTGTGGAATGCGACCAGGAGCGCCTCAATGGCCCATTTGATGGGCCAGAGGACTGTGCCAATGATGTCCATTCGGGCGTCAGGCCTTTCCGTTTGTCGGCGTCACGAAACCGAATCGCGTAACACCGTACGTTGTTCGAGAGTTGTGCGGGACATCATCGACG
Source organism: Terrimesophilobacter sp. (assembly GCA_039923755.1). Lineage (GTDB taxonomy): Bacteria > Actinomycetota > Actinomycetes > Actinomycetales > Microbacteriaceae > Terrimesophilobacter. The sequence goes on from JBDTCD010000049.1 coordinate 13,518, forward strand.
CCGCCAGCCGCCCACGGGTGACAGCGCGCGATTCGCCGCGTCCCCAGCCATATGCCCTTGACCACTCCATGCTCCTGGATGGCATTCAGCGCATAGTGCGAGCAGGACGGGTAATACCGGCACACATCGCCGTATAACGGGGAAATGACAGCGCGATAGGCGCGCAGGATAACAACACACACGTTTCTCGGAAGCAGCAGAAGGAATGTTCCAGCGTTCTTCATCGCCGTTCACTTCCCTTCACCGTCGTCGCCAGGTCATGACGAAGAGTAACCCAGTCAGCGTGGACGGATGCTGGCAGAGCTCTTACCGCAACATCCATTCCGGTCAGTCCGCCGTCGACCAATTCACGCGCAACAGCCTTCAGTCGGCGTCGAACGAGATTGCGACTCACAGCGTTTCCCACTTTCTTCGTGACGACAAAGCCGAATCGCGCCGGTTCCCCCGCAGTTGTGGATACCGTACTCACGACCATGGTGTCGTGCGCATCCCGCCGGCCGCGTCGCAGGACGGCGCGGAAGTCCTCTGCCGTGAGCAGGCGATTCGTCCTCGCCAGCACCGTCGACTCAACGCCGTCGACTCAGGCGGAAAGCTCGGTGCGACCCTTGCGGCGGCGAGCGCTCAGGATGGCCCGACCGGCACGCGTGCGCATCCGAAGACGGAATCCGTGCACCTTCGAGCGACGGCGGTTATTGGGTTGAAAAGTTCTTTTGCTCATTGCTTTATCTCCACAGTGTTGTGATCTCCACTGGGCAATCAGCAACACGAACGCTGGGCCCCGGGAAGTAGGGTGCCGAATCGGCAGAAGTCAACTGATTAAAGGTACGGGCTTTATGGCGCAGGGTCAAACCGTGAGAGATTCTGCGACGCAGGTTTTCCCCAATCCAGAAGTGGGGTTGTCCACACCCACCCCCAACAAACTAAGGTGGTGTCACTGCACAGTCGGTGGATAACCCTGTGAATAACCGGTCGGGCGAACAGGGGAAACCATGGACGAGGGCGTTGACCCCACTCGGGAACTTTGGCAATCGGTTCTGGAAGCACTGCGAACTGACGATCGCATTACGCCTCAGCTTGAGGGGTTCCTCTCCCTAGTGGAACCCAAAGGCGTCATGGCGGGAACCCTCTACCTCGAGGTCCCGAATGACTTGACGCGCGGCATGCTCGAACAACGGATCCGCCTACCGCTCCTTAACGCGATCGCCGCCCTGAGCGAGGATCAGTCCGTGTCGACCTTTGCCATCGTCGTCAATCCTGAAATCACCCACGACTACCTTGAGCCCACCGTGGAGCAGAGCGACCAGCCCTACATCGAACAGCACATGAGCCCGACCCCCATCGACTCGGGCAAACGCTCCGATTCGCGGCTCAACCCAAAATATAGTTTCGACAACTTCGTCATCGGCGGCTCCAATCGGTTCGCGCATGCGGCCGCGGTTGCTGTGGCCGAAGCGCCGGCGAAGGCCTATAACCCACTGTTTATTTATGGGGAGTCCGGACTCGGTAAGACTCATCTTCTGCACGCCATCGGACATTACGCGGAGAGCCTCTACCCGGGGATACGCATCAGATA
>JBDTCD010000050.1:0-5479 GCA_039923755.1 Terrimesophilobacter sp.
GCTCCTGAACTCGACTCCGCACACCGGTCACTCGCTGGACCGGCAGACGCTCCGCGGCGAGCTCGAAAGAATGGCGATCGCGGCTCTCACTTAACGGCGCCGCCTCCCCTAATCCTTCCGCGTCGAGAATCACCGTTGAGTCGGGTCAATTTGTGGGTTCACGATGCGCAGAACCCGCGAGATGCCCCGACTCAACGTCGAGGAGGCCGGATTCGACGGCGAAGAACGCGCGGTCTTGATCGGCGCGGCAGGTACCCTTGGCTGATGCCAGAAGACTCGACGACGGCTCCGCACCCGAATCGCGTGCCTCTTGGCGCTTCGTTCTGGAAGCTCCTCACCTCGGCCGGGCTGTCGAATCTCGCCGACGGCGTCTTCAAGCTGGCACTACCGCTCGTGGCCATCCGCTACACGCAGGAGCCCGTGCTCATTGCGGGTCTCACTCTCGTGCTCACCCTGCCGTGGCTTCTGTTTGCGCTGCAAGCAGGCGCTCTCGCAGACCGGCTGGACCGACGGAAGATCATGCTCGCGGCCAATATCGCGAGAGCAATTCTCCTTGCGGCTGTGGTTATTCTCGTTGTAGTCGGCATCGAATCGATCTGGGTTCTCTACGCGGTTGCCCTCTGCATCGGCACAACCGAAACCCTCTACGACACGTCAGCGCAGTCGATCCTGCCGCAGATCGTCGACCGCAGCCAGCTTTCGCGTGCCAACGGTCGCCTTTACGCGGCGGAGATGACGGCCAACCAGTTCGTCGGTCCGCCACTCGGCGGAATCCTCGTTGCCGCAGGTGCAGTGGTGGCGTTTGCCGTGCCTGCTGCGCTCTGGATCATCGCGGTGGGGATGCTGTTCCTCGTCCGCGGCAACTTCCGCATCGAACGAAGTGAGCCAGCATCGATGCGCTCAGAGATCATGGTCGGCGTTCGGTTCCTGTGGAACAATCGTGTCCTTCGTACGCTCGCGTTCATGACGGGCGTGTTCAACCTCACATCGAGCGCCGTCTTCGCGATCTTCGTCCTCTACGCCGTCGGACCGGCATCGGCAATGAAGCTCACTGACGCGCAGGTTGGGCTCCTGTTCACGACCACTGCGATCGGTAGCCTGGCCGGCTCCTTCCTCGCCGAGCGCATCGAGCGCGTAATCGGACGTTCGCGTTCCCTCATCGTGGCGATGCTCGGTGGCGCAGTGCTCATCGTCACGCCTGCCTTCACCACGGATCCGTTCATCATCGGAGCAGCGTTTCTGGTTGGCGGGCTCTGCATCGTGCTGTGGAACGTCGTCGCCGTGTCGCTTCGCCAGACGATTGTTCCCGATCGGCTGCTCGGGCGTGTGAACAGCGGCTACCGTCTGCTCGCGTGGGGCACCATGCCACTCGGCGCGGCACTCGGAGGAGTCCTCGGCCAGTTCCTGGGTCTTCCGCCGGTCTTCCTCATCATGGGGATAGCCACACTCAGCATCCTCGGCTTCATGATCACCCTCACCGATCGTGCGATGAATGACGCGGTGAGCAATTCCGAGAATTCGGGCATGGCGTAGCGTAGGGACCGTGAGCTCCCCCGCATCCGGCTCTCGCAACCGGATTCTCCTCCTGATCATCCTCGTCGCCGTGCTGGCCGCTATCGCTATCGTGGTGGCAATCTTCATGGCGCAATCGCGCACAAACGGCAACTACTCGGTGACCAACAACAGCGTCACGATCGAATCGGCCACGGTCCAGAACCTCGGTACGGTACTCACAACCGATCAGGGATTCATTCTCTACACCTACCCGCCGGATGCCCAGCGCGAGGTCGCCTGCGTCGACAGGTGCGCGCTGGACTGGCCTCCCATGTTCATTCCGGACGGGGTGAAAGTCGTCGCCGGTTCAGGTGTCGATGCCACGCAATTGAGGACCATCACTGATCGTGATGGCAAGAAGGTCGCGACGTACAACGGATGGCCGCTCTACCTGTTCACGGGGGATGTGACCCCAGGCACCGCGAACGGACAGAATCAATACATGGACGGGGGCTACTGGTTCGTCATCCACCCAGACGGCCAAGTCGTCAAGCCCGGACCGCAGCAATAAGTGCGTTCAACGAATTAAGCCGACGGGCAGGGGAAACGTGAGCAGTGCAGCAATTCTCGCCGACGCGTTCGGCAGGATCAAGAACAGCGTCGACCGTGTCCCCGTGGGGCTCACCATTGACCAGATGGCCGCACCGCCATACAGCGGAGGCAATACGGTGGCGTGGCTGTTGTGGCATTTGACCCGCGTGCAGGACGACCACGTCAGCGAGGCGGCCGGCGTCGAGCAACTGTGGACTTCTGCTGGGTGGTTCGAACGCTTCTCGCTGCCCTTCGAACCAAGCGCAACCGGTTATGGTCAAGGGTCTGAGGATGTCGCGTCCGTGCGTGCTGATGCCGAGGTACTGCTCGGCTATCTCGCCGCCGTAACTGCGCACACCGTGGGCTGGGTAGGCCGACTCTCCGACACCGCTCTCGACCGCGTTGTTGACGAGTCCTGGGACCCACCCGTCACGCTTGGAGTCCGCCTCGTCAGCGTCATTTCCGATGACCTGCAGCATGCTGGACAGGCTGCCTACCTTCGCGGCATGCTCTTGGCGTGAGCCGTTCAGCTCTCCGCGTGAAACCTAGATCATCGCGAGCAGAACTGCCGGGTTCGCAAGAATCGCGCCGACGTCGGCGAGGAACCTGCTCCCCTGTTCGCCATCGACGAGCCGGTGGTCGAACGACACACTCAGGGTGAGCACCTGCCGCAGGGCAATTTCTCCGCGGTACTCCCACGGCATCCGCTTGACAGCACCGAGAGCGAGGATCATCGCCTCCCCCGTATTGAGGATGGGGGTCCCGGCGTCGATCCCGAACGAGCCGATGTTCGTGATCGAAATAGTGCCGCCAGAGAGCTCTGCCGGAGAGGCTGTTCCCGCCTTGGCCGTTTCGACGAGTGAGGTGAGTTCGTCGGCAAGTCTCACAAGATCCAGCTCGCCGGCATCCTTGATGTTGGGCACCATAAGGCCACGCGGCGTCGCCGTCGCGATCCCGAGATTGATGTAGTGGAACTGGATGATCTCCTGCGCTTTGTCGTCCCAACGCGAATTCACTGAAGGATTTCGCCCAGCGGAGATGCACAGCGCTTTCGCAACGACCGTGAGCAGGTTCAGTCGTTTGCCCCTGAATGCCGACGACTCCTTCAGCGTGGCGATGAGCTCCATCGTTGGCGTGACGTCGATTGTGAGGAACTCGCTCGCGTGCGGCGCAGTGAATGCGCTCTGCACCATTGCGGCGGCAGTGTACTTTCGCACGCCCTGGATCGGAGTGCGGGATTCCCTTACGGTGTCGCCGGCAGCGACGACGGTGGTGGCCGGCTTCGGCACGGCGCCAGCAGATGCTGCCTCCACGTCGACTCGCGTGATGAGCCCCTTGTCACCGGTGCCCTTGATGCCTGCGAGATCGACCCCCAGATCTCGCGCGAGCTTGCGGACCGGCGGAGTGGATCGAGGGGTTTCCTCAGGGTGCACGTCTGCGACTGCGGCGGGAGGGGGCGGGACTGCCCCGACCTTCAGGAGCGGGTCCGGTGCGGGCGCCGCTGCTGGTGCAGGGAGCGTCGACGCACCCTTTCGCGCGCGGCGGGCAGGACGGCCTCCACCCTCGATGGGAGGGCCGTACCCGACCAGCACCGGTTCGCGTTCGGGCTTCGGGGCAGCATCCGAGGCCACAGCTGTCTCGCCGGCAGCGCCTTCAATGTCGAAACCGACGATGGGAGCACCAACCTGTACGGTCGTCCCCGGCTCGGCGTAAAGCTTCGTGATGACACCCGCGAAGGGCGACGGAAGTTCAACGAGCGCCTTCGCTGTCTCAACTTCGGCGAGCGTCTGATTGAGTTCGACTGTGTCGCCAACGGCAACATGCCAACTCACGAGTTCGGACTCGGTGAGGCCCTCCCCGAGGTCGGGAAGCGCGAAATCCCTGGCAACCATTTAGCCCTCCCAGCTACTGAGTGAATTGGGGCGGCCAAGCACCCGGTCGACGGCATCCAGCACACGGTCGAGGTCCGGGAGGAAGTGTTCCTCGAGGGCGGCCGGCGGGTATGGAGTATCGAATCCCGTGACTCGTTCTGGTGCGGCCTCGAGCCAATTAAAGCACCGCTCGGTAACGCTTGCGACGACCTCCGCCCCGATGCCGACGGACTGCGCCGCCTCGTGCGTGATCACCAGTCGCCCGGTTTTGCGCACGGATGCTTCGATCGTCTCAAAATCGATCGGCGAGAGCGAGCGCAGGTCGATGAGTTCGATGGAGACACCGTCGTCTGCCGCGGCGTTCACGGCGTCCTTCGCGGTCGCTACGAGCGGCCCGTAAGCGACGAGGGTGACATCCGTGCCGGTGGTGACGACGCGTGCGCGCCCAAGCGGAAGCGCTTCCTCAAGGTCGAAGTTGACTTCTCCCTTGGACCAGTAACGCCGTTTAGGTTCGAAGAACATCACAGGGTCATCGCTCGCAATCGCCTGGCGGAGCATGTCGTAGGCGTCCTGCGGGTTAGAGCAACTGACGACGCGCAGGCCCGCCGTGTGGGCGAAGTAGGCTTCCGGCGACTCGGAGTGGTGCTCCACAGAACCGATTCCGCCGCCGAAGGGCACGCGAATAGTGATCGGCATCCGAACTGCGCCGCGTGAGCGATAGTGCAACTTTGCCACTTGCGCCACAATCTGGTCAAAGCCGGGATAAATGAATCCGTCGAACTGGATCTCGACGACGGGGCGATATCCGCGCATGGCAAGGCCGACAGCCATTCCGACGATGCCGGACTCGGCAAGGGGCGTGTCCATGACCCGGCCTGTGCCGAACGCCGCCTGAAGCCCGTCGGTGACGCGAAACACTCCGCCAAGTTTGCCAATGTCTTCGCCAAGCAGGATGACCTTGTCGTCGTCCTCCATCGCGCGCCGCAGGCCGGCCGTGATCGACTTTGCCAGGGTCAGCGTAGTGGTGCCCGTGGTGGCGCCTGTCGCCGCTTCCGTTGCCGTGGCCATCATTCGCCTCCCTCGAAGTTCGCGAGGTACGCCGCGTACTGGCTGCGCTGGCGCTCCAGCACCGGATCGGCCTCGATCGTGACGTAGTCGAACACGCTCATGACCGCAGGTTCCTCCATGCCGATGCAGCCCGCACGGAACTCGGCGGCAACGCTGTCAGCTTTGCCCTTCACACGGGCCTTCAGTTCGTCAGTAAACAGGCCCTTTGCTTCAAAGTACTTCTCCAACCGAGAAATCGGGTCCTTGGCCTTCCATTCCGCGACCTCTGCGGCGTCACGATAGCGCGTGGGGTCGTCGGATGTCGTGTGCGGCCCCATCCGGTACGTGACGGCCTCGATGTACGTGGGCCCGCCACCGTTGTGTGCGCGGTCGAGAGCAATCCGTGTCGCGGCCATGACGGCGAGCACGTCGTTTCCGTCGACGCGCATGCTCGGGATGCCGAATCCGGGTGCCCG
>JBDTCD010000051.1:0-10429 GCA_039923755.1 Terrimesophilobacter sp.
TCTTCACCCGGTTCGACGGCGCCAGCGCCCCGACAGCGTCCAGCGCAGCCGATCGGTCGCGCGCAGCGGCCTCGACTTCAGCCTGGCTCCGCACAGACCTTCTCGCCGCGGCGTCGGCGACTGCCCCGGCGATGAGTTCCGTGAGCACGCGACTAGTGAGACTTCTTGGGCTGGAAACGCGGCCCGGCGATGCCGTACCCGAGTTTTGCGAGAACCCAACCCGTGATGGGACCCGCCACAAGGAGCACGCCTGCAACCCAGATGAACGGCATCGACACGAACCAGAACGCGAAGGCTCCGATGACGAACGCAACAGTCATGATGATGACCGCGCTCCATGCTGCCGGTGAGTGCCCGTGGCCCGGGTCCGAAATGTCTGCGCTGCTCATGTCACTCCAGTGATTCTTGCTGAACGAAGTTGTGACGCCAGTCTAGCGGGACGTCGGGTCGGTGCCCCCGCTGAGCTCATCCCATTCCGACACCGCCGTGTCGCCAGTGGCTCCCAGAACGGTCTCCCGAACCTCCTCCCCCGGTTCCGCCTTCTCCACCGGCACAAAGCGAACAGGTTCGTAGCGTCTCGCCGAACTGGGCCATGCCCTGGCGGTCAACAGAATCCCCACGCCGAGAACCGAGAGCAGCGCGCCGGCTGCCAATGCGACATATGGCCATATCGTGGACGTGTTGGACCCGACGAGGTCGGCGATCGGGCCCGTTCCCGCCACGCTCGTGGCCTGGGTCACGGCGGGTCCCACCGCGGTTTCAGGCGAGGAAATGGCCAGAACGGCAGAGAGAACAATGCACGCCCCCAAGGCAACGTCGAGAACCGCAAGCACAATCCTGAAGAACGGCCCGGAGATGGCCATAGCGGCGAATGAGGCCGCGGCAGCCAGTGCGAGTGCAGCAATGGCCGGTGCGCTCACATCGCCTCCCACCTCGAGCGCCGGATGGCCGGCCGACTGACCGACGAGAGTGACGATGTACCACGACTGGGACCAACTCACCAGGGATAACCCCGCAAGGAGTAATCCGACGAGGATGCTGACGGACCGCAGCCGACGTCCGCTCACGGGAGCACCCTGCGCATCCGATTGGCCACGGCGACCGCCCGTAGGGGTGCTGCCGCCTTGTTCTGGGATTCCTCATACTCGGTTGCCGGATCGGAATCGGCGACGATACCGGCGCCGGCCTGCACTCTGGCGACTCCGCGGGAGATCGTCGCCGTGCGAATGGCGATAGCGAGATCGAGGTCACCAGCGAACCCGATGTAGCCGACCACTCCCCCGTAGAGACCACGTGCGGCTGGCTCCAGTTCGTCGATGATCTCGAGGGCACGCGGTTTCGGAGCACCGGAGAGCGTTCCTGCCGGGAATGTCGCCCTGAGCACGGACACGGGACCGATGTCGGGGCGGAGGTTCCCTTCCACCGAGGACACGAGGTGCATGATGTGGCTGAATCGCTCGACCTGCATGAACTCGGTGACCTCGACGCTGCCGGGCTCGCAGACCTTCGCAAGGTCATTGCGGGCGAGGTCGACGAGCATGAGGTGTTCAGCTTTCTCCTTGTCGTCTTCGGCGAGGTCGCTCGCAAGTTCTGCATCGCGTTCGGGTGTGTCTCCACGAGGCCGTGAACCGGCGATCGGGTGCATGTAGGTGCGGCCCCCATCGACCTTGACGAGCGCTTCGGGAGAGGAGCCGACGACCCAGTACGGCTCACCATCGGCTTCCGCGAGCGACAACAGGTACATGTAGGGGCTCGGATTCAGGGCACGAAGAACGCGGTAGACCTCAATCGGTTCGGCACTGACATCGTGGTCGAATCGCTGCGACAACACCACCTGGAAGACGTCGCCGCCGCGAATGTAACGCTTACCGGATTCGACGGCTGCGTGGAAGTCTGTGGCCTCGACTCTGCGACGTGGGGACGGTTCCTCGGAGAGATCGACTTCGGCAACCCACGACTCCGATGGTGCCGCAAGGCGTCCCTGAAGCGAATCGAGAGCGTGTGTGGCATCGTGCCACAGGGTGTCGGCATCGTCCGTTCCATCGTTCAACACCGTGGCGATGAGCAGGACTGCGCCCGTACGGTGATCCATGACGACCAGTTCCCGAACGAAACTCAGTGCCTGCCCGGGGATCTCGTAATCGGCGGGAGGGCCATCCGGGAGCCTTTCGATCTGTCGCACGGCATCCCACCCGATGAATCCAATGAGTCCACCGGTGAGTGGCGGATGCCCTGCTACGCGCGGTGTTTTCCAACGCTCCAAAAGATGCTGGATCGCCTCAAGCGGGGTGTCGGGCGCATCGTCGCCAAGTGCACGCTCTTCAGGCAGTCCATAGTCGAGCCAACAAGGTGCGTCGCCACGCTGGCTGAGCACGCCGAAACTCGAGACGCCGATGAAGGAGTACCTCGACCAGATTCCGCCCTGTTCAGCGGATTCGAGCAGGAATGTTCCCGGAGCACCCTGAGCGAGCTTCCGGTAGATGCCGACCGGGGTCTCGCCATCCGCGAACAGTTCCCGGATAACGGGGACGACTCGATGATCCGGAAGGAGTGCGTCGAATTGATCGCGCGTTGTCACGACATCTCCGCGGCAGAATCGAAGCAGCTGTGTGCACCGGTGTGGCACGCGGCGACAACGGGGTCCACCATCACGAGGAGTGTGTCGGCATCGCAGTCCAGTGCCAGTGTCGACACCACGAGGTGGTGCCCTGACGTATCGCCCTTGCGCCAGTACTCCTGACGGGAGCGCGACCAGAACGTCACAAGGCCACCCGTGACGGTTCTGCGAAGCGCTTCCGCATCCATCCACGCCAGCATGAGAACGTCCCCTGACCCTGTTTCCTGCACGATCACGGGCATCAGGCCGTCGGCTCCGAAGTGCGCACGATCGACGATGTCCAGGTTCGTCACCGTCACGTCTTCTCCCTCACGTTGTCTCCCTCACACGGATCCCGCTCTCGGCCAGCGCGTGCTTCACGTCGCCCACCGTCAACTCTCCATTGTGGAACACCGACGCGGCAAGCACCGCATCCGCGCCTGCGTGCACCGCCGGAGCGAAGTGATCAACAGCACCCGCACCACCCGAGGCGATCACCGGCACACTGCTGATCGCGCGTATCGCAGCAATAAGGTCGAGGTCGAATCCTGCTTTCGTGCCATCCGCGTCAATCGAGTTCACGAGGAGTTCACCGGCCCCGCGGTTCACCGCCTCGGATGCCCAGTCCAGTGCATCCAGCGTTGTCTCCTTACGGCCCCCGTGCGTCGTGACGACAAAGCGTCCTCCCGAGCGTTTCACATCGAGCGACAGCACGAGCACCTGTGCTCCGAACCGGTCGGCAATGTCATCAATGAGCCCAGGGTGCTCGATCGCGGCACTGTTCACGCCCACCTTGTCTGCCCCTGCCGCCAGAAGTCGCGCTACATCCTCGGCAGAGCGCACCCCTCCACCGACGGTGAGCGGGATGAACACCTGTTCTGCCGTCCGTGTGACAAGTTCATAGGTTGTCGCACGATTGTCAACGGTTGCCTTCACATCGAGGAAGGTGAGTTCATCCGCACCCTGCTCGTAGTACTTCCGAGACAATTCGACCGGATCACCGGCATCCCGCAAACCGAGGAAGTTGACCCCCTTTACGACGCGCCCGTCCGCCACATCCAGGCACGGGATGACGCGAACCGGCAGGTCCATCAGATGCGCGCCGCATGGATCGAATTCACGAGAATCGCACGAGCGCCGAGTTCGTAGAGCTGGTCCATGATGGCGTTCATGTCGGCGCGTGGAACCATGACGCGAACGGCGACCCAATCGGTATCCCGCAATGGCGACACAGTGGGCGACTCGAGTCCGGGGGTGATCGCAGAAGCCTTCTCCACCAGATCAGCTGGCAGGTCGTAGTCCATCAGCACGTACTGGCGGGCGACGAGAACACCCTGAATTCGTCGTTGGAAGGTGGCAAGTCCTGGGAGTGCGGCGCCAGAACTGATCCGAACGGCGGTGGACTCGAGAATCACCGGGCCAAACACCTCGAGACCTTGCTGTCGAAGCGTTGTTCCGGTCGATACGACGTCCGCGACAGCATCTGCCACCCCGAGCCGCACGGCGGATTCGACCGCGCCGTCGAGCGAAATGATGTCGGCCGTGATCCCTTCGGCCGACAGGAATGCGCCGACGAGGCCCGGATAGCTGGTCGCGACCCGGACACCGTCAAGTTCGCGATGGCTGGAAAATCGACCGCGCGGTCCGGCGAATCGGAACGTGGACTCACCGAAGTCCAGCCCAACGATTTCGGTCGCCAATGATCCCGAGTCGAGGAGCAGGTCGCGGCCAGTGATACCGACGTCCAGCGCGCCCGACCCGACATAGGTGGCAATGTCTCGCGGTCGTAGATAGAAGAATTCCACATCGTTCGCCGGATCGAAAACGATCAGTTCCTTCGGATCACGGCGCGTAACATAACCAGCCTCCGACAGCATTTGGGTAGCAGTCTCGGACAACATCCCCTTGTTGGGAACGGCGATTCTGAGCATGAGTATTCTCTTCCTCGCGGTCTGGTCATTCAGAACAGCGTCGGAGTGGGTTTGTGATTACAGCAGCAGTGTCACAGCAGCAGGATTCAGAGATGTCGGTAGACATCCGCGGTCGTGAGGCCCTTAGCGATCATGAGCACTTGCACGTGATAGAGAAGCTGCGAGAGCTCCTCCGCCGTACGGTCGCTACTTTCATACTCTGCCGCCATCCAGGCCTCCGCCGCCTCCTCGACGAGCTTTTTGCCGATGGAATGAACACCGGCATCCAGGCGCTCGATCGTGCCAGAACTCTCTGGCCGGGTCGCGGCCTTCTCGCTGAGCTCGGCGAATAGTTCGTCGAAAGTCTTCACTCGGTCAAGGCTACTCGTTACGACACGCCGAGAAGGTCTATGACGAAGATGAGGGTGCGGCCGGAAAGCGCGTGTCCACTTCCCGCTGGCCCATATGCAAGGTGCGGCGGAATGACGAGTTCCCGCCTGCCCCCGACTCGCATGCCGGGGATTCCCTCCTGCCATCCTGCGATAAGGCCGCGAAGCGGGAACGTAATGGATTGGCTGCGGCTCCAGCTCGAGTCGAACTCTTCACCGGTTTCAAGGTCGACACCCACGTAGTGCACCTCGACGGTTGCTCCCGGCGCTGCTTCGTCCCCGGCCCCCACCTCGATGTCTTTCGCTACAAGGACGTCGGGCGCTTCGCCGTCGAAGAAGTCAATCTCGGGCTTTGTCTTGTTGAACTCAGTCATCAGTCCATCAAACCAGACGCGACACCCTCTAGCGCACCGTCAATGATGCACCGTCAATGAATCACCGTCAATGACTGTGCAGCTCCGCAACAGCGCGGAGGGAGGCAATGTTGACTATCGGGTCCCCCGAAGTGAAGACGCTGGATCCGGCAACGAAGGTGTCAGCCCCCGCCTCTGCGGCTATCGCAATCGTCCTTTCATCAACTCCTCCGTCAACCTGAAGCCAGACGTCGAGTCCTGACCTGGCCACTTCTGCGGAGAGTATCGTCAATTTCGGCATCACCGCGTCGATGAAAGACTGCCCGCCGAAACCGGGCTCCACTGTCATCACGAGTACCTGATCAAACTCGGCCAGCAGGTCGAGGTACGGCTCAATTGCGGTTTCGGGCTTGAGCGCGATACCCGCTCTCGCGCCGATGTCACGCAGCCGCCGTGCCAGCCGGACCGCGTCGGTGGCCGCCTCGGCGTGAAACGTCACCGAGTACGCTCCGAGTTCCGCGTAACCGGGTGCCCAGTGGTCAGGATCATCGATCATGAGGTGCACGTCGAGAGGGATAGGCGAGACATCCTGGATGCGTCCCACCATCTGAGGCCCGAAGGTCAGGTTCGGCACGAAGTGGTTGTCCATGACGTCGACGTGAACGAAATCGGCCGTGGCGATGCTCGATATGTCGCGTTCGAGGTTCACGAAGTCGGCCGACAGGATGCTGGGGTTTATGCGGACCGGCATGCTGCAAGCCTAGCGGGGGGTTCGTTCGACGCGGGGCTTCTGCAACAGGGCGATAAACATGGCATCGGTGCCGTGTACGTGCGGCCAGAGCTGCACGTGGGCGGCAGCGCCAAGGTCTGCCGGTGTGCGCAGTATCGGTGCCAGAACGCTCGGAGTGTCAAGGGATTCCAGCCCTGACGTGCGGATGGCGTGTTCCACCACCGCCGTCGTTTCGGCGCGATGTGGAGAACACGTGACGTAGGCGAGGATGCCGCCGGGGGCGAGCGCCAGTGCGGCAGAGTCGATGAGGTCAAGCTGGAGGGCAGTCAGTTCCGGGATATCCCGCGGCTGCTTTCTCCACCGGGCTTCTGGTCGGCGCCGGAGTGCACCCAACCCGGAGCAAGGCGCATCCAGAAGAATCCGATCGAAGACACCCGACATGTGGTGCCCGATATCCCGGCCATCCTCTTCGAGAACCTCCGGCGCGTCGGGAAAGATCTGGAGTGCTGTGCGGACGAGTTGCGCTCGCACCGGGATGATTTCATTGGCCACGAGCGTGACGGGTTTGCCGTGGGCACCTTCGGCCAGTGCCTCTGCGGCCAGCACTGCAGACTTTCCTCCGGGACCTGCGCACATATCGAGCCAGCGCTCCCCCGGCCTGATTGGCCGGGCGCGGCTGAGCGCCAGTGCTGCCAGCTGCGAGCCTTCGTCCTGGACTCGAACGCGACCTTCCCGAACAGCCAGCCAACGTGCCGGGTCTCCGCCAACGCTCGTCGCCGCTAACGGCGAGAGAAGCCCAGGCTCGGCGCCGGTCAACTCTGAAGGATTGGCGAGGCCGGGAAGCGCGACCATGCTCACCCGCGGCGACACGTTATCGGCGGCGAGGAGCTCGGAGAGTTCCGAACCACGCCCCTCGGCATCCAAAGCCTGGCGAAACGCCCGCACGATCCACCCCGGATGCGAATACTCTGCAGCCAGACGGTCGTCCTCCGTTGTCTGCTCACCAACGACCCGCGACCTCCATTCCTGTGGAGTGGTCCGCGTGATCGTGCGGAGTACTCCGTTGACAAACCCGGTGGACGACTGTGACCCCACGTGGCGCGCGAGCGACACGGCCTCATCGACAGCGGCATGAGGTGCGACACGCATCGACAGTATTTGGTGCACTGCGAGGCGGAGTACGTCGAGAATGGGAGGGTCGATTTGCGCAATGGGGCGGGCGGCCGCGAGCTCGATCACGCGATCGTAGTACCCTTGTTGGCGCAAAGTGCCGTACGTCAGTTCGGTGGCGAGCCCGGCATCCGCGCCGTGCAGGCCAGCCCGTTCAAGGGTCACCGGAAGCAAAAGGTTTGCGTAGGCATCCGATTCGGACACCGCTCGGATGACGTCGAACGCCACGCGCCGAGCCGGTTGCACTACGCCACGCCGCACGGCTCCGGGCGTTCGAGAGTTGTTCACGTTGCCATCACTTCTGCACCCTGACGGCCCCGCCACCAGTCAGACGCCGCCATGGCGCGCTTGCCAGCTGGTTGTACCGTGAGCAGTTCGATCGGCTCCGTGGCTGTGCCCACCAGAACCCGTCCGCCGTCGGACTCAATTCGGCCAGGAGCTTTAGGGGCGGCATCGTGCGCGATGAGAGCATCGAGGATTTTCAGCCTCGCGCCATCCACGGTCGTAAAGGCACCCGGCTCCGGTGTCACACCGCGGATTCTGCGGTGTACGACGGATGCCGTGCCCGCCCAGTCGACTCGGCCATCTTCCAGAATGAGTTTGGGTGCCAGGGTGACATCACCAGATTGCTCCACTGCCCGTGCCGAACCATCGGCGATCATGTCGATGACGCTCACCAGGAGGCCGGCACCGGTGTCGGCTAGGGAGTCGAGCAGGTGGCCGGCCGTCTCGTTTCGACCGATGGCCTGCGTCGCCATCCCGAAGACCGGACCGGCGTCCAATTCGCTGACGAGCTGGAACACGGTGGCGCCGGTTACGTCATCCCCGGCCATAATCGCGCGTTGCACGGGTGCGGCACCGCGCCATCGGGGAAGCAGCGAAAAGTGAAGGTTGATCCAGCCGTATCGCGGGCTTGCGAGGAGCGGTTCCCGCACGAGTCCGCCATATGCAACAATCACGCCGAGGTCAGGTTCGGCCGCCATCAGCGAGTGTGCGGCCTCCCCAGCGAGTCGATTCGTTTCCAGAACAGGAAGCGAGAGTTCGCGTGCGACGCGGGCAACCGGAGTCGCGGTAAGGATGCGCTTTCTGCCAAGGGGCGACTTCTCGCGAGTGACGACGGTAGCGACGTCGTGCCGGCTTGAGGCGATCGCGCGCAGACTCGGTATCGCGGCGCTGGGGCTGCCGGCGAAAACGATGCGAAGTCCAGTCACAGGGTTCCCTCAAGTTGTTCGAACGGCTCGAGGTCGTCGAACCGGACTCTCAGTGTAGGCAATGGCGCAGGCGCCGCAGTTGCCGGCATCCGCTTGCGGCGTGACGTGGCGTTACGGATGATCTCGCTGCGGAGGGTGGCTGCCACCTCTGCCCCACGGGCAAAGTCGAAACGCACGATGGCGCGCAGCATTCCGTCAGCGGTCTCGACCGGGCCGAGGACGTCCACACCAGGAAGATCGTTAACGGCCGTGATAGCGCGCTGCACTGATCCAGAATCCCCGGTAACCGAGGCCACGCGAACTGCGGGAGGGAATCGGAGTCGTCGGCGATCGGCGAGTTCACTTCGCGAGAAGTCTGCGAGCTGCCAGGTGGCAAGGGCTCCGCCAAGAGCACCACCAACGCCGACGAGCACGCTCGGGGCGCCCACGGCCGCCAAAGCGATGGCGTTCGCCCACCAGCGCAGGCAATCTTCGCCGACCCGGAGGCTTTCCCTTGCGAGCATCCGCTCACCATCCAGGAGAACAACCGCACGATAGCCCCCGGCCGCAACGGGTTCTGCGCCTCTTGTGGCGATCACGAGGGCGGGACTGGCCGGAACTTCGAGAATCGGCCGGTCGCCGTCAGCGATGATCACCGGAACACCGGGAAACGCTCTGCCGAGGTCCTCAGCGGTGCGCGTGGCTCCCTGCCCATGTAATCGGTACCTGGTGGCCGCGCAGTGCGCGCAACGCCACTGCGCAGCGATCGCACCGCACCACGAGCACGACGGCGAAGAACGGGCATTCTTGAGCCCCAATGGCCCATTGCAGCGCAGGCAGCGAGCGACCTGGCCGCACGACTCGCACACGAGCCGCGGTGCGTAGCCCGGACGGGCAACCTGGACCAGAACGGGTCCGAATTCCAGCGCTGCCCTCGCCTCGCGCCAGGCCGTCGATGGTATCCGGGCTTTCGCTGCCAGCGGATCATCGGAGGGCTGTTGAGCGGTGGGGATCACCTTGGGGAGGTAACGCTTCGACGGCAAAAGTTCGTGGCACCAGCCGAGCTGCACGAGCCGTTCCACCTCCGAGGTGCGGGCATGTCCGAGGAAGATGAGAGCACAATTCTGCTGCTCCTGACGGATCAGGGCGGCATCCCGACAGTGCACATACGGGCTCAAGGGCTCTGCGAGGAGCGGATCACCGTCGTCCCACACCATGATGAGCGCCGGCGAGGTCGCTGGGGCGTAGACCGCTGAGCGGTTGCCGATGATCACTCGCGGTATGCCATCGAGGCATGCCAGGTGGGCTCGATAGCGGTCCGCGTTCGATTGCCGGGAATCGATGCGCAGGATTCGCTCCGCGGGAAGAAGTATGCGGAGAGCTTTCTCCAACTGTTCTTGGTCACGATAGTCGGGAACCACAAGAATGACGTGGCCCGCCTGCAGTGCGCGCGTGGCTACCGCTGCCATCGTGACAGCCCAGTGTCCACACCACCCGCCCCCGATCTCCACAACTCTCGGTACCGCGTCCATTGCCACGCGGCTGGCCTGGACGATCACGTCATCGATCGCCGCCGTGTCGTAGTCCTGTATCTCGACCGCCTCGAAAGGAACCGCCTCGAAAGGAATCGTGGCGGATGTGCGGGCAGCATTCCATGTCTTCTCGACGCGCACCTGTCGCTTGGGGACGGCGATCCGCAGTACATCGCTCGCACTACCGGCAGCACGATCCGCTACCTTTCGCGCGAGAGCGTAAATCTCCTCGGACATCACCGGCACCGGGGACACCACCGACTCGACCTCGCTGAGAATGCCCGAATAGTCCACGCTCTCCACCAGTTCGACGAGGAAGCCATCGGCGATCCTCCCGGCCGACCTCAGGGGCACTCTGACCCTGCAGCCCGATGCCGCCTCCGCAATCATGTGTTCGGGCACCCGATAGTCGAACAGGCGGTCGAGTTGCGGGAGAGGCGAATCGATCAGCACCCGCGCGATGGATGCCGCAGTCACGGTTACAACCCGACGGCGGCGCGCAGCTCGTCAACGCGGTCGAGGCGCTCCCAGGTGAAATTCGGCAGTGCGCGCCCGAAGT